>JAQCFG010000005.1 GCA_027618255.1 Cyanobacteriota bacterium | reverse complement strand
ATTGTTTTGTGCATAAGCTTCTTAAGACTCGCTTATAAAGGACTTTGCCTCAATTTATTGAGCTTTTACTTTAGACCTGAGTAGTTACTTTCGATCTTCCTTAATCCTCTTGTTTCTCCGGATATTTAACCCTCTCATGGTTCTGTGATTTCCAGACATTAAAGAAGCAAATGGCTATTTTATCCAAGTCTGCTTGAGTTAAACCCGAGTCATCAAGCTCACCCTCTTTAAATCGAGCACTAATAATTTTGTGGATCATTTTCTTGGCTTCTGATTCATCTGCAAGGTCTTTGATGCTTCTTAGCGCAGCTTCACTACTGTCGGCAATCATGGCAACACCAGTTTCTCTGGTATTGGGTTTTGGTCCTGGATATCTATAGTCACTAGCTTTGACATTGCGCTTGCCAAATCTTTCTATCGCTTGATGATGGAAAAAATTGGTGATAGTGGTACCTTGATGCATAGGAATAAAATCAATAATTGCTTGAGGTAAATGATACTTGCGAGCGAGTTTGATTCCTTCTGGTATGTGAGCAATGATTATTTCGGCTGATTTTTTGGGATCATCAAGAGTGGTATGTGGGTTTGGTTTACCTAGTGTGTTTTCAATGAAGTAATCAGGCGCATGCATTTTGCCGATATCATGATAAAGCAAACCGACACGAATCAATTCAGTATTGAGTCCTAGTGCGTTACTTGCTTCCTCTGAAAGCCTTGAGACATTGATAGAGTGTTCGTAAGTTCCAGGTGCTTCTTCTTTGAGTTTTTTGAGAAGGGTTTGGTTTGGATTTGAAAGCTCAGCAAGTTTGAAAGGTGTATAGAGTTTGAGACCAGCTTCAAGGTAAGGTAGCGCGGCTAGTGAAATAAATCCAGAAGCAACAGCACTAATTATATAAAGCGCTCCAATGATCATAACAGTTGAAACATCAAAGTCTTCAACAGCTAGCATTAAAGTGGCAAGAAAAGTAAGTACTTGAGCGATAGCAATTCTGGTACCTGCGTTGGTTAGGTCTTCTCTTTGGTGAGCTTTTCTAACTAAGAAGATTGCATAGATTGAACCCACTAATTGAGGCAAGACTTGCCAGAAATTCATGTCAATGGTTTTGGCTAAAAAGAATGACATAAAGACTACTATGACCCCTGCCATTGCTGGGGCATAGAAGACAGTAAGCAAGATCGATACGGTCGCAAGTGGTGCTAGTGCTAATTTGTCAACGCCCCAGATGGAGATCGCATCAATAATTACAAACACGGTAGTTGGCACTAAGAACATCATTATTACTTGTTGAATAGAGTACTGTCTTAATTTGGTGATGATATTAAACAAGATTGTGAGTAAAACCATGACTAGAATGATGGTGAAGTTGTTATAAATCTCATCCCAGTCGGTTTGTGGATGGAGCTTGCCAAGTTCTTGAAGATAGTAGTAGTTTTGTGGTTCAACTACTTTGCCTTTGGTAGCAAGTAATGCTCCTGGCTTTAGGCTGACAATTACGTCTTGCACAGAGTCCATCGCCTCTTGTTCAAGAGTTTTGAGTTTGCCCCAATCTATTTCTATATTAGGAGAAGTTGATCTGATGATTAATTTACGAATTAAATCAAGCTCTATTAAACCAATTTCGGGAAAAAGAATCTTGATATTCTCTTTGATTTTGGATTGTGGCATACCTCTAACTAAACCAAGGTCAAGAATTTTCTTTTGTACGGTAAAGGCAGTTGCAAACAGCTGCTCAGAGTCAACACGGCTAATATTGTCAAAGAAAGACTTATCGAGTGCAGTAATTTCTTCCTGTTTCCTTTTGTTTAGTACTTTTTGTTGTCCTACACTATCAAAAAATATCTTCGCTTCAATCTCTGTCATTGACATTAATTCATTGAACTGAGCAGGGTTACTCATAACAGCAGCAAGGTTGGTACTAAGTAGTACTTGATTGAATTTGTCAGCGTCCATTGCTAGTAATGCCATTTGCGTGCCCAGGCTTACTTTAGAATTGAGTGGATCGGGCAGGGGTTTGGTAACAGTGCGCTCTTCTCTAATTGTATGTATGATAAATTTGAGATTTTCTAGACTTTGTTTAAAGGCTTCCAAGTCAACAGTCAGAATTTCTTTATTGACCGAGCTCTTGAGTGCTGAAGACTTGGCTTTGCGTTTTGCATCATTTGTTGCAACTCTATCTAAGACATCTACTTCTTTATCAAGAACCACCGTGACAGGACTAGGTAGGTTGAGTTTGATAGTTGGCTTATACCAAGAGCGGATACTTACAAGAACCGTTAAGGATACTACTCCAATTGCGACAACTAGTGCAATTAAAGTATATTTAGCTAGTTTGGAGTCAGTGTTTAGATTCATGTCGCTACATATAAAGATGTCATAAGAGATGGTAACATGGTTTGAAGCTAAGTCGAGCTTTAGATTTAGCCAGCAATAACAAATATGTCAGCTAAACTTGAACATCTTGCATACATTCTTGATGATCTTGAGCAAAATCCTCGAGATATTATCGCAATTGTCGGTCCGACATGTACCGGCAAAACAGATTTGTCCTTAGCTTTAGCTCAAGAACTCAAATTACCTATCATTAATGCTGATAGTCGTTTGATTTTTGCTGAGATGAATATTGGTACAGCTAAGCCAAGTGATGAGGAGCTTGGATTAATTCAACACTGTTTAATTAATATCAAGAAGCCAAATGAGCAATATTCGGCAGGAGCTTATCGAGATGATTTTGATCTTTGTCTGAAAGAACTAGGTGGTAGAGCTATTGTTGTTGGTGGTACAGGTTTATATATAAGGTCGGCATTAGACAACCTAGACATGCCAGATATTGGTAGAGATATTGAATTGAGAGAAGAGCTTAAAGCTATGGAGCTTGATGTTTTAACTAAGATGCTCGACCAGCTTGATCCTCAAGCACGTGAGGATGTTGATATGAAAAACAAAGTGCGAGTAATTCGCGCTATTGAGATTGTCAAACTCAGTGGCAAGCCACTCTCCGAGAACCGTTCAAAAAAAACAGAAAATAGATATGATGCAGCTTACTATGGACTTAATTTCAAAAACCGTAAAACCTTGTATGATTTAATTAACAAGCGAGTCATTAAAATGATCAACAAAGGTTTGATACATGAAGTAGAAGCTCTAGTTGCAAAATACGGTGTGACGGATACTTTGATGGGCACTATTGGTTACAAAGAAATGATTGGTTACCTGCAAGGTAATTATTCTATAACTGAGGGTCGTAAGATGATACAAAAGAAAACAAGAGTCTATGCCAAGAGGCAAATGACTTGGTTTAATCAGAATCCTAATTTGAGGTGGTTGTATCATGACTAGTCCCTTGATTTATCGTATTGCTTTTGTCGCTGATGAGATTACTGGTTTTATTCGTAATCACGACAGTACTTGGTCTATGATGCAAGCTGCTCATGGACTAGGACACGCGGTTTATTACACAAAGAGTCTTGAGGCTGCGGGCTCTGCTAGTTTTTTAAAATTGAGTGACGAATTTTTTAGAAGCCAAAACCATCCGTCTTCGCTCTGCTCCGACGCGACTAAAGAATCAAAGTTGTTAATCTTGGATCAAGCAAGTATTGATTCTCAAGTCACAATGAACTTAGAGGATTTTGATTATATTTTTATGCGCAAAGATCCTCCTGTCGATGATGAGTACAAGCGTGAATGCAAAATTATGGCTCAATGTAAAAAAGCCAAGGTGATAAATAAGCCTGAGTCTTTGATTAACTTGAACGAGAAATTAATGATTTTGAATTTCCCTGATTTGATTATTGAGACGATAGTCACTGATGATCTTGCAGAGATCAAGGCTTTTGTAAATAATCATGGCAAGGTAGTTATGAAGCCACTTGATGGTTTTGGTGGTGCTGGGATTAGTTTGCTTGAACTTGATAGCGTCATTGAGTGTCCATCAGAGCAGATGATGCTTCAGAAGTATATTCCTGATATTAAGCTAGAAGGTGATAAAAGAATAATCGTAGTCAACGGCAAGCCAATTGGCGCGCTACTGCGCATTCCACCGGAAAATGATTTTCGAGCCAATCTTGCAGTTGGCGGTTCTTATGCTAAGTACGTTATGAATGATAGAGATAGAGAGATCTGTGACAAGATCAAACCCTTCTTATTAGAGAATGGAATCTATTTTGCGGGAGTTGATTTGATTGGTAATTATTTAACTGAGATTAATATCACTTCGCCTACTTGCTTGCAGGAGATTAATAGGGTTGAAGGGCTTGAAGGAAGGGATAGGCTTGAATATCGATTAATCTTATCGCTTTTTTAAATACAATAAACTCACATCAGCAATCCTTGTCCCTGCTAGCCCATCACCATAAGGTTGCAAGCCTTCTTGAATCATTGAATTATAAACAGCAGGGTCATTGACTAGCTCTAGAATAGCTCCATGCACCACATGCTCCTCGGTACCAATCAAACTAGCTAGCCCAGCTTCAATGCCTTCAACTCGCTCAGTCTCATTTCTAAAAACCAAAACTGGTTTTCCTAAATACGGAGCTTCTTCTTGAATGCCTCCACTATCAGTCACTATGCAATAGCTTGCCATCATGAGTTTCAAAAAGAGCGGATAGTTAATCGCGTCAAGAATGCGCACATTGGTTAAAGCCTCTTTGGTGACAGTCTCTTGCAAGTCTTCAAAAGCCTTGCGCGCTTGCGGGTTTTTATGTACTGAGATTATAAACTCAAGTTCTTGAGAAGATTCAGTGGCTAGTCTATGAATTGCATTAGCTAGATTCTGATGAGCCTGTCCGATATTCTCCCGTCGATGTGCTGTAACCAATATTATTTTTTTACCAGCAAGTTTTTCGAGGATTTTGATTAGGTCATATTCTAGATCAGGATAGAACGCGAGTCTTGAGAACTTGAATTCTGACCAATCAAAATCATCATCAGTGATTCTTGTTTTGCTGTATTCAAGTGCGTCTACCACTGTGTTGCCAGTATAGAAATTAAAGCTGGATTTTTTGTGCATTACTTTCTCTGCTTCTAGATTAATGAGTGCTGTTTGACTTGGTGCAAAATTGAGGTCAGATATTTGAGAAAGTATTCTTCTCGCTAACTCCTCAGGGAAGGGACTGTGGATATTATTGGTGCGGATTCCTGCTTCAATATGTGCTACTTTGATTTTCTGATAAAATGCAGCGAGCCCAACTTGCTGGGCTGTTAGGGTGTCACCTTGAACTATCACTAGATCTGGTTTCTCGCGCAAGAACAATTCACTAGCTTGAGTCATGATTTGACTTGAGAGACTTGCAAGTTGCAAATCGGGGTCTTCTGACTTGGTGATAGTAAATTCATGGTCGGGTTTGATATCAAAAAAATGATAGAGGTCTTGCACTAAATCAGGATGCTGCCCAGTTGAAACCCACTTGACTTCAAGTTGATGTCTAATATCAGTCCCTGGTGACATGCTGGTTTGACTGCGCTCTTGAAAAGCCTTGTAGGCTGGATAGACTTTAATAAGTTCAGGTCTAGTACCTGCCACTACAAAGATTTTGAGTCGTTTATGATCTGGCAATTAACTTGTTTGAACTTTATTGAGTTCTTCAACCTTGATTTTGAGTCTTCTTAATTCATCTTGATGTTTGCAAATTCGAGCCAGGGCTTTTTGTCTGCGCATAAATTCACCATAAGGTAGAGCAGGAATCCCTAAGACTGGCACAAAAGGATCAAGATTGGAATTGATAGCACTAAAGGCACCAACTATGACATCATTACCAATTTCAACTCCATCACCAACACCACTGTGTCCGGCGATTGTCACTCTGTCACCGATTTTGGCACTGCCAGCGATTCCAGTTTGGGCAATGATCAAAACATCTTTGCCGATTTTGACATTGTGGGCAATTTGACAATTATTGTCTATCTTAGTCCCTGCTCCAATAATAGTTGCTCCGATACTACCTCTATCAACACTGGTATTGGCTCCAATCTCAACATCATTTTGGATGATGACATTGCCAGCAGAATTGAGTTTGTGTTGGATCTGCCTATCCATATTGAAATTAAAATCCTTACGTTGCATTTTTTCTAGGTTACTAGGTTCTGCAGTTGTGTAGCTATAGCCATCAGATCCAATGACTGTATTTGGATGAATAATTACTCTGTCGCCAATCTCTGTGTAGTCTTCAATTACAACACCTGACTTGATTAGACAATCTTGTCCAATTTGAGAATTATCCATGATAGTGGCGCGAGCCTGTATCTCTGACCCTGCTCCAATAGTTACATTGGCTCCAATAAAAACTAAAGCTCCAATTCTTGCGCTTGGATCGATTTTGGCAGTCTGGTCGATTACAGCACTTGGATGAATCCCTACTGGAACTTGAGCACGTGGTTTTTCGAAATGAGTAATGAGTTGTTGAAGTGCAAACTTGGGGCGTTTGACGATAACTAAATTGAATTTATTTTCTGCTGTAAATGCTTGAAACTCCTCGTCGAGCATTAGTTCTTCGGAAACCAGCAAGTTGGTTGCTTTGCTGTCTTTGAGTAGTCTGTTTGCTTTTGCGAAGCGAGGCGGGAAAATCAATGCAAGCTGATCTTCTGTTGCCAAGCCTGGTTCAGCGGCAATCGAGCTGATCTCTAAGTCTTCAGAGCCTTGAAGTCTAGCTTCCGTTATTTGAGCTAGTTCTTTGAGCTTCATTTATTTCTTGGTTGTTGTAAGATCTTTTTCTAGTCTTTTGATAAACTCAGCAGTAATGTCATCAATTGGTGACATGATGTAACCCTTCTCAACGATTAAATCTAATTTATTCTCTTTGGCAAAAGTCTCAAGTAGCCTGGCGATATTGCGGTTGATTTGAGTATTATAAAAATCTTTGCTGTCTTGCAATGCTTCAACTCTTTGGTCTACAACTTTTTGGATTTCTTGACGTTTAGTTTCTAGTTCTTGTTCTTTGCCTGTTTGTGCTTCAAGAGCGAGTATCTCTTCTTGTGCTGTTGCAAGGATTCTTTTGAAGCTTGCTTCAGCCTTGTCTACGTCTTGGTTTGCCTCTTGTACTAGTGAGTAGCTTTTGTAAATCTCAACAATATCTAAAGAAGCGATCTTGGCTAAGCAAGGGCTTGTTGTTAAACTAATAACAATTAATAGTATTAGAATTTTCATATTTATTTACCTAGCTTTTTGAGTATTTCATCACTAATGTCTGTGCCGCCGTAAAGTACCGCTTCTTCAACTAAAACAATGTCGTACTTAGCTAGTTTGGCAACTTCGCCGATTGTAGCTTTGATTTTAGCTTCAACTTCAGCACTTTTTTTGTTGCTATCGGCTTCTAATTTTTTGGCTTCTGGCTCAAGTTCTAATCTGATTTGTTCAGCAAGCATCTGTAACTCAGTTTGAGTTTTCTTTTGTTCTTTGGCTTTTTCGAGAGTCAGTCGTTTTTCTTGGATCTTCTTATTAAGATCAGCTTCAGCCTTGGCTATGTCTTGTAATAAGTTTTGTGCTAGAGAATAGCTTTGGATAATTTTGCTTGAATTTACCGTTGCTACTTTAAGTCCTTCTGCAGCGCTTGGCAAATAGAAGCTAATAAATAATAGTAATACAAGTTTGAGTGAAAGTTTTCTAGTGAATTGCATAGGCATCATTATATACCATCTGCTTGTTTAGTGGGTCTAGCTTTTACTCCTGTTTCAAAAAGCTTTGCTTTTTGGAATCTTTGCTATGACGCTCCAACTATACATCGACTTGTCTTTCTCCTTGTGTTACTATTCTAGGAATACAAGCATCGTTGATGTTTGTGGAGCTTGTCATATGTCTTTTATACGGATTCTTTCTATCTTGGTTATCTTTTGCAGTGTCTTCTTGACGAGTGCTTGTAGCCGCAATAAAAATGGTCTTGGTGGCGTAATTAATGGTCCCAAAGTTACAATTTATTTTACTAAGGCAAGCGATGAACTTGGAGTTGTTTTGATTCCCGTTGTGCGCAAGGTTCCGAAAGATAAAACTGCTTATGAAGTTGCGATTCAACAATTATTTTTAGGTCCTACTGAGGAGGAACAGTCAAAACAAGAACTGAATACCGAAGTACCTGAAGGATCACGTTTAATAGAGGTAGAAGAAAACCCTAAAGAAGTCAAAATTAATATCAGCGCACGTTTCATTAATGGAGGCGGTTCTGAAACTATGCAAGTGAGATTTAGACAGTTCCGCGAAACCGCTTTGACGCTTGCCAAGGGCAGACCAGTCTATCTATATATAGATGGGGCTAAAGCCAAGATGCTTGGTGGTGAGGGTCTTCAAGTACCGCAGCCATTGGCTAAAGAATTAGATTAATGGAGTACCGACTCAGCAATCTTGAAGCCAGTAAAATTTTTGCTGAAGATCTGGCTAAGCAGTTATTAGTAAGCAAAGAAGATACCACACTGCTTTTTTATGCAGGCATGGGTTGCGGCAAAACTACTTTGATTCGTGAACTTGGTTATGCACTGGGGATTCAAGGCAAGATTACTAGTCCCACTTTTGTTGGGATGAATGAATATCATTTGGATCATTTAGACTTCTTTCACTATGATCTATACCAGGTGGGGATTGCCTTTGAGGACTTTGCTGAAATTCTTGAGTCTGCTAAGCATAAAATAATTTGTATTGAGTGGGCAGAACAAATTGATCAATCAATAATGCTTTTGATAGAAAAAAATACTAAAGTGATGAAGATCAGGATTGATCTTGATGATGAAACTAGAATTGTCCAAGTTGATTAATTTCAAAACTTCTTTTCAGTTAACAGAACTTTAACCTGCAAAGTTTATTTGTTAAATATGACTGATAACGTATCTAGACTTAGGGGAGTTGAGGGGTACAATAGAAGCCAAGGTGTTAATTCTATTTCAACAAGATTGAATCGAATTACCGGAGCAGGTTCAAGGTCAGGTGGGGTTAGTCGAGGGCGAATTTATGATATTGCCAAAAGCTCAGGAGTTGCATTGGGAGCCAATTCTAGGCTGGTTAGTACAGAAAGTATAGCAAGTTCTGGTCGTGAAATTCGTACCGCAAATGCAAGAAGAGCCAATGTTAATCGAGGTAGATTAACCTACAAAAATGCTTTTGATACTAATAAAGATGGAACTGTTTCGGACAGAGAAAGTATGAATTACTTGATCAAACTGCGTAAGAATAATTCAGAACGTGGTCTAGCTGAATTGATGCAGTTTAATCAAACAACTCAAAGAATCAATGAGAATTTAAACAATATAGATAGTGATAACAATGGTGTGATTTCAGATAGAGAAGCGATGACTAGGATGATGGCTGATCGTGCTGGCTCAAGTTCTGAGAATGATTCGGATATTGTAGCAATGATACTTAGTAATAACTCTAGAAAAGATGAGCTTGAAGTTCTTGTTGCAAGAGTAGATACTGAGGCTGATGGTCAAATCAGTAGAGAAGAAGTTTTGGCTGTACTTACTGAAATGCGCAACAATAATTTAGATCCAGCTCTAATTGAGAGTTTGACTCAAGTGCTTGAATTAAATCCGGACTTGGACGCTATCGTAACAGAATTTGAAAACAGTATTGGCTCTAACTATGTAGCCGAGCAGCACGCTGAAGCTCAAGTACTATTAACACGCCGCGGGCAAGAATTGCAATTGCTTAATGGGACTCCAGATCTAATGCCAAGTCCTCTTGGATTACTTGAAGAGCTTGCTGAGATTTATGGTGACGAATACTTGAGTCAGGATGAAAGCTCACCTGATTTTTACAAGTTTGGTGGTCTTACCGGTCTGATTGAAGACGCATTAATCGCTCAAGGACGTACTATAGAAGACTTGATTAATGGACAGGTAAGCCAAGCAGATATGGATTTGATTTTTGGACAAGTAACTCAATACAGTCCAGATCAAAGTGCTGAGATTGAAGCTAGTTTTGCTGAGCAGCATCAAAGTGTTGTGAATTATTTGAATCAAGCAAGAGCAGACCTTAGCAATCCACTTGTTGATGTAGCTATAAATATGCCTAGCGTGTTTGAGGATATAGCTGGACTCTATGGTGATCTAGGTTTCTTTGATGAAGGATTTACTGGCTTCACTGGTGCCTTGCAAAATGGACTCTCCGCTTTCAACTCAATGGATGCTGATAGCGTAGTGAGTGTAGATTTCTTAACTCAAATGTCTGATATGCTCACCGCTCTTCCTGGAGTTACTGAACCCGCTGAGCCTCTGACTGTTGAAGAGAGACTTGCTCAGTTTGCAGATATTAATGGTGATGGTGATGTTGACATGAGCGATGCACTTAGATTGGCTTCTATGATTCATAGTCCTCCAGCAAATCGTGCAGATGCACCTGTTCGTCCAGCTGGATTTACAACAGGGCATTACATAGCATATACTCCAGAAGGGGATAATTTCAATCTGGGTTTTTATGATTTTGATGGAGATGGACAGACTGGTGTAGAAGATCTAAGAATAATGATGAAGTTTATTGATGGAGCTCGTGGTGATGATCTTTATCTGGAAACAGGGGATACTGTTCAAAGCTACATAGAAAATATTCTCATACCAGATAGTCCTATTAGTATTACACCTTTTGGATTTATTTATCAAGGTGTTTTGGGTCGAGTAGTTGATGATGGAGATGTTCCTGTTATTACTCAAGATGATATAACTCACTTAACTAATATTGTTCAAGGAAATCCAGAACTTAATTATCCAGATGGTGCTGTTCCAATACATGGTGATCATCTTGAAATAGCTGTTAATAAAGGTTTACTTGATGTAAATAACGATGGCATCACAGATATGGATGATGTTGCGATTTTGCAGAGGTATGTTGATGGTGCTAGGGGAGAAGGGTTACTTGCTTCAAAGGCTATCACTACAATAATTAATGAGAGTCTAGAGTATTTGGATTCAAGACAAGATTTCTATACTAGTCAAATTGATGGACTTAATAATTTACTTGCAAGATGGCAAGGTGTTAACGATGATACTGGCTTTGCCAGAGCTCAAATTGCTCAAATCAATTCTCACATTAACGCTATGCAAAATTTATCTGGTTTTGTTGCAAGAAGATCTGAGTTCTGGAACACTGAATCAGGTAAGTCTTACCCAGCTGGTACGGAAGAATCAAGAAGTCATGTATATGAGGCTGCAAATGACTTAGAAAGACGTTATGAAGCTGCAGTTAAGGGAGAGTCTAATGAAAATGTTATAGCTCTTGGTGTCGAGCTGTTTAAAACAGAAGTGATGTTGCATAACCTAAAGAAAGGTATATCTTTAGAAGGCTTGAATAGTACTGATGTTGATGATATTTATAATGATGGCGGGCTTACAAATCAAGGCAAAGCTATTCAGTCATATGAATTTTCTAAATTCAAGGTTAATTTCTTCAATAGTAATATTGAAGGATTAGAGAATACTTTAGAACAATGGCAAAGCGTTAATGATGATACTGGCTTTGCAGCAACTCAAATTGCTGCAATTAATGAACAACTGGATAAAGTTAACCAAGTTAGAGACTATTGGGATACTCGTGATGAATTCTGGCATGATCAGGCTTTTTTAACTTATGATCCTAATCAAACTGAAGTTGTGAAGAATCTTTATTTAGGAATTGCTGATCTGGAGAGGCGTGCTGATAATTCAATTCTTAATGGCTCAGATGAAGAGATTGATGCTATTCAACAAGGAATTATTCAGTTGACTGGAGTACTAGATGCGATGCATGGTTTTAGTTTTGAAGCATTGACATCTGATGAAGACAATCAATTACGTGTTTTGTTACACAATAGAATAATTGAGTCTATCTTGGGTGGTACTGATGTTGGTAATATCTTTGGAGATCAAGATCTTGATGATGTTTTAGGCCAAATTGCACAAATCTACGGAGATAATAGAACCATCGATTCTAAATATGGCTACGTGCCAGACCCAGTGACAGGTGCCGCAACAACAGAAGTAATGCAGTTAAATACAGCAACTGGACAACCAGAATCCGTTAACTCTGATCCAAGTTTAATCGCAGTACAAGACCCAGCCCTAGGTGCATATCAATTCTTCAATGCTGATGGTGAAGTCGATGTTGATGAATATACAAGATACCAACAAGACTACGCTAAGGCTTATGGTGGAGCACTACTAGATCCTACTGATCCAGCTTCAGCAATTACCCCTCCAGCAGGCAGAGCAGACTCGGAAGGTATTAACGCTGCAGAGTTGTTACCAACATATACTGGACTCACTCGTGCAATACACAACGAAGTTCTTGACTTTCAACAAGTTGATAGTAGTGGAACTCCGCTTCCGTTAGAAATAGATGCTTTGTACCAAATCTTATATTCTTTAGAGAATAATTAATAAACCACTTCATCCTCTTCCTTCCAAGCAGGATCAACGATGCAAATAAAAACCAATTCTTGATCGCTGATATTTTCGATACATTGTTTGGCGTTGGGGGGGATATAGACGGTGTCGCCAGGTTCAAGTGTGGCGCATTCGTCATTGATAAACATCTTGCCCTTGCCTTCAAGTATGTAGTAGATCTCAGAAGTCTTGAGTGAGTGCAAGTAAGTAGTTTTGCCAATCGGGACTTTGGCGTGAGCAAGGCTGTATCTTAAATCAAGCGGGGCTTTATCTGGATGAAGGATTTCTCTAAGCATAGTGTTGTCTCCAGCTATAAACTCCTCACAATCCATTAGTTTTCTTATATACATGGGTAAAATTATAGTATGGATTTAGTTTCCAAAGATTTTTGGTGCCAATTTGCACCAGAACTAAATATAGAAGAGCTTGAAATTAAAGCGCACGTGGCTGCTCTTGGTCAAGAAGCTCAAGATCTGATGATTAAGGAGGGCTACGTTCAGCTTAATCAATTAGATTTGGGTTTTGATTTTACTAAACTAGAATCAGTAATTTCTAGACTCGCAAGTCAAGAATTATTACCAGTCTTTGCTTTTGTTTATGATGAGTTTTGGTTATTACAAGCCAAGTTTAAAAATATTCTTAGTGGATTTCTGGGCGATCAGTACAAAATGCTCCCTGCTTTTTGGGCTTGGCATCTTGATCCAAGCAAGCAAGAAGCTGGTTGGGAGCCGCATCGTGACAGGGATAGACACGCACTAGAAGAAGACGGTTCACCACTGGCTGTCACTCTCTGGATTCCGATCAACGAAGCTAATCCCATGAACGGTTGTATTTATTTAGTGCCAGCTAACCGAGATAGAGCTTATAACACAGAACGCGAGTCAAGCTTTGATTTTGAATATGCTGCTGTTCGCGCTTTGCCTGCCAAGCCAGGTGACGCCTTGATTTGGAATCATGCAATCTTGCATTGGGGTGCAAGAGCTTCTGAGCGTGCCACTAGTCCACGCATCAGTATTGCTCTAGAGTATCAGCGCGGCGACATCAAACAGATGAAAGATATCATTGTTGAACCTCAATTGTTGCCTAGCTTTGAAGAGCGCCTTGATTTAATTGCCAGACAAATAGTTTCTTATACTCACATGTATGATTTTGATAAGTCGATGATTGAGTTTGCTCGAGGGAGATTAAAGAAATGAGGATTTTAGTTACAGGTGCCAACGGTTACATCGGACAGAGGTTGATTGTTGATTTGCTAAAGCAAAGTCACGAGGTATTTGCATTGGTGCGTAATGCAAGTCGTTTTGATCATAGTAAATTCAGTGGCGAAGTTAAACTAATCGAAGGTGACTTACTCAAAGAAGTACAATTGCCTCAAGAAATTGATATAGCTTATTACTTGGTTCATTCAATGGGCGGTTCTGATGATTTTGCCAAGCTTGAAGCTCAAACAGCGACTAACTTTGTCGAGGCTATTAACAAAACTAATGCTAAGCAAATAATTTACCTTGGAGGTATTAGTAATGCTGATAATTTATCCAAACATCTAAGCTCTCGTAACAATGTCGAAAAGATTTTGGCTGAAGCAAGTTGTTACCTGACTGTTTTGCGAGCTGCAATTATTATAGGTTCAGGTAGCGCGTCTTTTGAGATGATACGAGACCTAGTTGAAAAGTTACCTGTGATGTTGACGCCACGTTGGCTCAATACTCGCTGCCAGCCTGTTGCAATAGCCAATGTGATTCAATATCTCACTGGAGTTATTGGACAAGAACAAGCCTATGACAGGGTTTTTGATATCGGTGGGCCAGATATTCTTAACTACAAACAGATGCTTCGGGGCTATGCCAAGGTGCGCGGGCTTAAGCGACTTATGATACCTGTGCCATTTCTTTCTATAGGACTATCTTCTTATTGGTTATATTTTATTACCTCAATCAATTTCAACTTAGCCAAAAGTTTAGTTACAAGTTTGGTAAACGAAGTGATTTGTGAAAATCGTGGCATTGATCAAATCGTTTCAATCGAGCCCTATTCTTATGAGATTGCTCTGGAGCGTGCACTAGCAGTAAGTTCTAGTGATACTCTGATTTCTAGCTGGAAGGATTCTTTGGTCACTAGTACTATGAATGCTTTTGATGAGTGCAAGGTGCCAGAGCATGGAGTCTTGATTGATAGGCGAGAAGTGATTTTTGATCGTGATATAACAGAAGTGAAAAACAATATCTGGTTAATTGGCGGCAAGCGCGGTTGGTATTGTATGGACTGGGCTTGGCGACTTAGAGGATTTATTGATAGATTGTTTGGTGGTGTTGGTTTAAGACGTGGACGCAGAAGCGATAACCAGCTCAAGCCTGGTGATGCCTTAGATTTCTGGAGAGTGCTTAAGGCGGATGAAATTAATCATCACTTGATTCTTTTTGCAGAAATGAAATTACCTGGAGATGCTTGGCTTGAATTTCAAATTAAAGAACTTGCTGATGGTCGAGCAATCTTGATTCAACAAGCGAGTTTTAGACCAAGAGGACTTTGGGGAAGAGTCTATTGGTACATGCTTTTGCCTATGCATCATTTTATTTTTGGTGGGATGGCAAAGAGGATTACTGAATACGTAGTGTTGTGATCCTAAGGCTTAAGTGGTTTGTTAATGAGCACACGGTTTCTAGTGGCATAATACCAGGCAGGATTCATATGCCTACAAAATTTTCTTGACCGGCATGGCCCAACGGATTGATTTCCTGTCGCAGTCAAGCTGCTCCAAAATCTCAACCGTGGGCTCCCGTCCGGATCTGCGAAAATTGAGGCATATGCAATCTCTGCTCCTTGCTGCAAAGATTAATTTAAATCTTCTGTGGATTTACCTTATCAAAAGAAGCAGTGCAAAACAATTTCTCAAAAAAGATTTTGTAGCAAAGTGAGTATAGTTCAGCTTCAGAGAAGCTGCTGACTTTGCGAGATTACTTTTTTGAAAATTTGTTTTGTACTGCTTCGATGCTATAGAGAATTAATTAAGCATTAGGACAATAACTATCAACAATTGTTGCCAGCTGTATAACCCGATGACCACGCCCACTGGAAGTTATAGCCACCAAGCCAACCGGTCACGTCAACCACTTCACCAATAAAATAAAGCCCAGGGACTTTTTTTGCTTCCATGGTTTTAGAATTAAGTTCATTAGTGTCAACGCCGCCAACTGTAACTTCAGCTTTGGCAAAACCCTCAGTACCTGTTGGAGTAATTTGCCAATTTTTGAGTTTATGACTTAGTTCTTGCAAGAATTGATTACTGGTTTCTGAGATTTTTTGACTTAAGTCAAAAACTGAGCCGATATTATCTAAGAACTTATCCGGATAATCTAGCAAAGTCTTGATTTGTTTAGTTGATTGTTTCTTCAGATCAACAAGCTCTTGGTAAAGATCTCTATCAGGACAAGTGTCGATAGTGATGAAATCGCCAGGATTCCAATAACTTGAGATTTGCAAAATCGCAGGACCACTAAGCCCTTTGTGGGTGAATAAAATATTTTCACGAAAGCTAGTTTTACCAAGACTAACTACAGTATCTAGGCTCATGCCTGTTAGCTCGGCAAAAATTTCTTGCTTGCAAGTAAAGGGCACAAGAGCTGGTCTAGGCTCAACAATTTTGAGTCCAAAATTGCGCGCGATTTTATAACCAAAATCAGTGGCGCCAATTTGCGGAATCGAGAGACCGCCAGTTGCAATTACAACAGAGCTTGCTTGAAAGTCTCCAAGGCTGGTTTCAAGTTCAAACTTGCCATCCTTATACGACTCTGGTCCAAAGTCTCTTACTTTGCAGTTGGTAAGAATTTCTACTCCAGCTCGTTCAGCTTCTCTGTGCAGGAGGGTGATAATGTCTCCAGAACCGCGGTCACAAAAAAGCTGCCCGAGTTTTTTCTCATGATAGGGGATATTGTGTTTCTCGACTAAGTCAATAAAATCTTGAGCCGTATAACTAGCAAGAGCTGATTTACAAAAATGTGGATTGTTAGAGAGATAGTTCTCTGGACCTGCTCCAAGATTGGTAAAGTTACAACGCCCGCCTCCTGAGATACGGATTTTTTCTCCTATCTTTTTAGAGTGGTCTAATAGTAGTACTTTAAGCCCACGTTTACCCGCTTCAATAGCGGCAAAAAAGCCTGCCGCGCCAGCGCCGATTATTATAGAGTCGTATTTGTTTAAATTACACATTTTGTATTCTTGTAGTTTGCAATGATAGCAATAGAGCCTAGTTGCTAAGCTCAAGAACATTCAGGGAAGATGGAAAACCCTTATAGTAAAAGAACTGAGTCCGCGAAGTGAGCACGCTGTTATTGGGCTTAGCAGCCAGGCTCAAAAGAGCAAAAAAAAAGCCCCTCAGAGGGACTTGTTAAATTTGTTGATAGTATCCATTATAGCAAATTTTTTGGCTCTATGCAATCTGTAATACGCACCCGGGGATTAAAACTTACTCATTTAAGCCAAGCTACTATATGAAGATGCCTGAACTTCCAGAAGTTGAAACCATAGTCAGAGGAATTGCTCCTCTAATTGAAGGCTTGTCTATCACTAAAGCTAAGGTATTAAACTCTAAACTCAGAATAGAAATACCACAAGATTTTGCACGTGCCGTTAAAGGCAAGACTATAACCAAGGTCAAACGCAAGGCTAAGTATATTTTGCTAGAGCTTGATAATCACAGAGTGATTGTTATTCACTTGGGTATGAGTGGTCGTTTGAGAGTCTACCTTAATCTACAAGAATATAAAAAAGCCAAACACGATCATTTGATTATTGATTTAAGTAACGGCGGACTTTTGGTCTTTAATGACACGCGTCGCTTTGGCTTGGTGACTCTTTTGCGTGAACCAGAATTTGCAGAGTTTAAGTTCTTCAAAAAGCTCGGGCTTGAGCCTCTCTCTAAAGAATTCAACACTGTTCAATTATTCAAGATCACTCAAGCACGCAACAAATCTATCAAGTCGGTAATTATGGACTCATCTATAGTTGTTGGTGTTGGCAATATTTATGCTTCTGAGTCTTTGTTTAGTGCTGGGATTCATCCTGGGCGTATCGCAAGCACTTTGACTAAAAAAGAAGCAGGCAAATTATACGAAGCAATAGTAGAGACTTTGGAGCGAGCCATTGAAGCAGGAGGTTCTACTCTCCGTGATTATGCTAAGGCAGATGGCGAGGCTGGATATTTTCAACATCAATTCCTAGTCTACGACAGGCTAGACATGCCTTGCAGTAAGTGTTCAAGACCGATTCATCAGATTAGGCAAAATGGGAGATCGACTTATTTTTGCGGGCACTGTCAGAGTTTCTTTTTTAAATCTCGGTAAAAGTTTTGATGTGAGCCAAGGTCTAATAAAGTAAGAATAATTTGCTCATCACAATAAATATAAGCCAAAAGAGTAAGCTGATTATTCATCTTAAACTTGTGTACTCTTGTTCCAGCTAAGTCTCCAACTTTAAGCTCGCCTATAAGAGGCTCTTCTATCAAAAATGCTATAGCATTATCAAGATCATTTTTTTGATTTACCTGTAACCTCTTTATAGCTTTTTTAAACCATGGGGTATAAATGATTTTCATTAGACTTCCTGCCAAAGCTCCCTTTATTTTTGAAACCTCAGGAATCTAGTGGTCCAAATTTATATTCTTCTAGCTCTTTTCCATTATTAATTTCTTCCACTGAAATCAAAATGCCTTTAATAAAATGGAAGGGTAAATCAGGATTAGCTTCGGCAGCCATTGCCACCTTTGCCCAAAACTCAATTTGTCCAGGTACAGACCTGCAATTTACTTTTGCATGTTTTTTTGCTTCTGCTACTAGTTCCTCTGATAATTTCACTGCTTTTGCCATAATAATCACATTATACCCAAAGGTAACCAAAAGAAACTCTTAGTGGCAAAATGCAATTATTGCCATTTTAGCACATACAAAGATAAGGTGCATTAATTTTGTT
Organism: Cyanobacteriota bacterium; assembly: GCA_027618255.1. Classification (NCBI taxonomy): domain Bacteria; kingdom Bacillati; phylum Cyanobacteriota; species Cyanobacteriota bacterium. Next base: position 36,655 of record JAQCFG010000005.1, on the reverse strand, counting down.
TAAGCTAAATAGCTAGGCTTGTTATACTAATCAACCATGGACAAAAAACAACTACCATCTAAATTCATCAGTAATGTACACGGTTGTGAGGGACGTTTAACCATGCTCAAGAATCTCAAAACCGATGCCTTCCCTGAAGGACCTGGCAAGGATGACCTTGAAACCAAACCTTTTGTTTGTGTCGTTGATTGCGGTAACGAGAGCGCGCCTTGCAATATCGACTTACCTAGACAAGCGGTAATAGTCAAAGAAGCTGTAGCCAAGTCTGGTGGAATTCCATTTGGGATTCACACTATTACTGTTACCGATGGAATTGCAATGGGACATCAAGGAATGAAATCATCACTTGTGTCTCGTGAAGTTATTGCTGACTCAGTCGAGCTTTCGGTGCGCGGTCATTGTTACGATGCGATTGTGGGAATCGCTGGCTGCGATAAGTCGCTACCTGGCATGATGATGTCGATGCTCAGACTCAATGTACCAAGCGTTTTTATGTACGGCGGCTCGATTTTGCCTGGACAACACAAAGGCAAAGACGTAACTATCGTTGATGTTTTTGAAGCTGTTGGTCAAAACGACGCTGGCAATATGACTGATGAGGAGCTCAAGCAGCTTACTGACGCTGCTTGCCCATCAGCTGGCGCATGTGGCGGGCAGTTCACTGCTAACACTATGGCTTGCGTAAGTGAAGCAATTGGTTTAGCTTTGCCTGGATCTTCTGCTCCGCCTGCTCCTTATGAAGACAGAAACAAGCATTGCAAACTAGCTGGCGAGGCGGTGATGGAAGCGCTTGCGCTTAACATTAGACCAAGAGATATTGTCACTCGCAAGGCACTAGAAAATGCTGCAACTATAGTAGCAGCTACTGGCGGCTCTACCAATGCTGCTTTGCATTTGCCTGCAATGGCACATGAAGCCGGAATTGTTTTTACTATGGAAGATGTTGGTGAGATTTTTAATCGCACTCCTTATATCACCTCCCTCAAACCAGGCGGCAAATATGTAGCGAAGGATCTTTATGAGCTTGGTGGTATCCAAATCGTGATCAAGGAATTACTGGACGCTGGATTTATTCATGGTGATTGTATGACTGTTAACGGCAAGACCATTGCGCAAAATGCTGCTAGCGCGACTTTCCCAAAACAAGAGCAAGACCTGCTTTATAGATGCTCAAAGCCAATCAGCAAGACTGGTGGAGTAGTTACTCTCAAGGGCAACCTGGCTCCTGATGGTGCGATTGTCAAAGTCGCAGGCTTGGTTTCACAAGAACATAAAGGACCAGCTAGAGTCTTTGATTGTGAGGAAGATGCTTTCCGCGCTGTTGAGAAGCGCGATTACAAAGAAGGCGATGTGATTGTGATTCGCTACGAAGGACCTAAGGGCGGGCCAGGAATGCGCGAGATGCTAGCAACAACTGCTGCGATCTATGGTCAAGGCATGGGCGAGAAAGTCGCACTTATTACTGATGGAAGATTCTCAGGCGGCACTCGCGGATTTTGTGTTGGTCATGTTGGACCAGAAGCTGCTGAAAGCGGCCCAATTGGCTTGCTTGAAGACGGCGACATTATTACTATTAATGCAAAGACTCGTGAGCTAAGTGTTGCTTTGTCTGATGCTCAATTAGCAGAACGCCGCGCCAAGTGGACCAAGAGAGCAAATGACTATAACTCTGGTACTCTGTGGAAATACGCTCAGCTAGTGGGTCCAGCGCACCTTGGTGCTGTTACTCATCCTGGCGCTAAAGCTGAGACGCATGTTTATGCGGATATAGGACTTGAGAAAGCTTTAACTAATTCATAACTTATAAATGCATCACTAATAAAGGAGAGAAGGGAGTCGACGAAAGGAGACTCTATTGAGTGTTGGCGGCGTTAGTATTGGTTCTGGAAGTGATTCCAGGATTGATGATGAGGAGGACAAAAAGCCTGTCCCGAAAGTTATTGAAGCTAGCTTTGTAGTAGAGCAAGCTGATAAACTAAAGGTAGCTCAAACTCCAGTCTTTGGCTTAAAGCAACCTTCCTCTGATTTACCAAAAGGTGAACAATATGCTGCTGTTTCTAGTTTGATTGCTAGTACTGCTGGAGCGCTATGGCAAAAATCTGGTGCAGAAGAACTGGCAAGAGCAGCAAAGCAGAAAGTTCAAAATCAATATTTTGACAATATTGAAAACAAAATCAAAGCAAATAATGATCTTGTGAAGCTCGATTCATTCACTATGGATAAGCTTAAGTCGACTGACAGTGTGCGGTTTAAAAGTCCAGAGGGAATAAGAGGTTTAACAAAAGAGATTATATTAGAGAAAGCCAAGTCTCTTGGTGACAATGTTTCTATTGAAAGGAGAGAAGCAGAATTGCGTAGTAGTTTGGAGACTTTGTCTTTGGTTCAATCAGCCACTAGCGACAAACCAAGACTAAAGACTTCTAGCGAGGCTCTAGATTTTGCAGCCGGCTTATTAGCTCGCGGTACTGATGAGCAGCTTGCAGAGAGAATGGATTTCATATCAGATTTTCAAGCTGCACGTGAAAATCCAAATTCAGCATCTATGACCAAAGTAGCTGAGAGACTTGCTGGAGATAGAGAATTAGTTGCAGATATAGTAGGCTCAGCAGCAACGATTAGTGGCGAAAAACTAACCAAAGAACATTTGGACTCAATTACAGATTTTGTTCATGGTACTGTAAGTAAGTTAAACCCAGCGGATAGAAATACTTTGCTCTCTGGTAGCTTAGATTTAGTTAAAGGATTAAGTTCAGAGGCTAAGCCTGATCTAATCCAACTTGCTTCAAAAGCTAGAACTATTTTTGAAGGTCTTAGTCCAGAAGGTAAGAAAACATTTGCTAGCAATTTAGTGGATTTTACGTCCCGAGAAGCTAAGCTCATGGGAATTAAGGATTTTAATATTGAATCAGCAGCAGGAGTTGTTACTAGTTTATTTGATAAAGAGGGTAAACTTGATAAGACAAAGTTGGATGGTTTGGCTAATAATATAGCAATTCGGATTTTGAAAAATCCGCAAACTCCAGCAGAAAGAGAGAAGGCTAATTACGCTGAACAAATGCGTGAGATCGTGTTACAAGATACAGTTAAATCTATTGCTCGTAATGATCCTCGTGCTAGCGCTAGCGCTGTTGCTAATTGGTCTCCAGGGGTAGAGGTTCCACCTGGTTTCTTGGGATTAAATCGTGCGTTTAGTCCCAGAATCTCTGGCACTTATGATGCTATGAATGAAGGTTATTATGCAAATGAAAGAAAATCACATATACAAAAAGATAAAGAAGTGCGGAGTCAAGCCAGTTCTGACTTGCATGCTGCTTTTTCCGGACTTGGAGAAGAATCAACCGAAGCAATCAAGTTCGCTCAAGAAATAATTGCAAGCTCAGGGATTAAACCCAAAACAGATATCCGGCTTGATGACATGCTTGCACTTAAATCAGTACAAGCTGATTTATCTACTATTAAACAAACAGAAGCTACTCAGGCTCTAATTGCTGGCCAAGAAAGTCATGCAAGTCAAAGTGGTTGGCAGTACTATAACGCAGGTACTAGGGCAGATGCTTCAGGTAAACATATAGAAAGAATTTATGCACTCAAAGGATCTCAAACAACGCTTTTTGAAAAAACTGAGGGACAAAGTGACTGGACAAGTATCGAGAAACAAAATCAGGCTCAAGTAATTGCAGAAATCAATGCCTTGAATGGGGTAACAGCACAGAGTACAAATCAAGAAGGTAAAACAAGCTTTTATTCAGAGCCAGTTGCAGGTGAAAGTGATGAATTTAAAGCGGTATGGACTGATCCTAAGAATCGCAAGGAAATTTTAGAGATTTATAATATGGGTACTATTAAAACTGCTGATGGAGAGACTTTGGTTACGGCTGTTCGTAAAGATGGACAAAGTAAGCCTCAAGTCTATATTCCAGCTAAGAGAGAATGGCAGCCATTAGATTTTGATCTCAGTTCGAGGCTTGCTGATATTAAAGAGAAAACAGCTTCTGCTCGTGAAGAAGAGCTAACTCGCAAAACAGAGGTGGTTTATCAAAAGCAAAGCCAGAGATATAATATATATCAAGATTCAACCAATCTCAAACCAAGACGTAGATTCGGTAGAAGACACCAGTGGTAACAAGAGACTTGGAATTACTGATTAAACGCAACTCTCTCAACTTCAACAGCCTGCTTAGGTACTCTTAGATTAGATTTGTTGTCTTCTTCATCAGTGATAGTACTGACTAAGCCAGAGTCACCGTTGATTTTGCGAAGTACCTTATTACCGTTGTCTAAGACATAGACATTATCATCTGTGCCCATTGCAATTGCTGATGGATACTTGAAACGAGCAACCTTGCCATCTACTGTGCCAGAGCTTTGAGTGCCTGCAATAGTAGAAACTTTGCCCTTGCTGCTGATCTTGCGAATCGAATGATTGCGTTGATCAGATACATAAAGATTGTCTTCTTTATCAAAAATTATTCCGTACGGGAAATTAAACTGTGCATCAAGTGCTTTGCCATCTTTGTGACCGGTACTATCGGAACCTGCATAGGTGCTCACTGTACCTGTTTTATTGTCGATCTTTCTAATACGGTTGTTACCAGAATCTGCAACATAGAGATTGTTTTTGGAATCTACTGCAACAGAATATGGATTTCTAAAACTAGCAGCTAGTCTAGGACCTTCTTGATATAGTCCTTGTCCTGTGCCTGCAAAAAGATAAAGCTCACCTTCAGAATTCATTCTGTAGATATTCGATTCTGCCATGGCAGCAATATAAGTATTGCCCTGAGAATCCTTGGCCAAGCTGTTTGGCGAATGGATATCAGGTAGCTTTAGAGCATGTGCTGGACTTAGGCCAAAGCACAAACTGAACAAAACTGATAATATAACTAGTGATCTCCCCTGCATAGATTAGCTATTCACATAATTAGTTAAGTCTAGGTTAATTGACCTAGACTTTAGCGATATACTATGCAAATGGCACAAAAAAGCCTTAAAAGACCAGAGAATATTGATGCAAGTTTTTTTGTAGATGAAAGCTGTATCGATTGTGATACATGCCGTTGGATGGCTCCGACTATTTATGAACAGGTTAAGGGCAAGTCAGCTGTTATTAAAGAGCCTGGAAACGATAAAGAAAAACAGGCGGCAATGCAAGCCTTGATTTCATGTCCCACTGCTTCTATTGGCTACACTGGTACTGATATTGATATGAAGGCAGTGCAAAATACCTTCCCCATCCTTATAGAGGATAATGTTTATCATTGTGGCTATCATTCTGAGAAATCATATGGAGCTACTAGTTACTTTATTAAAAGAGAAGCTGGCAATGTGCTTGTTGATAGTCCGCGTTTTACTAAAGCTCTCGTCGACAAACTTGAAGAAATGGGCGGTATTAAGTATATGTTTTTGACCCACAAGGACGATGTCGCTGATCATCAGAAATTTCATGATCATTTTGGTTGTCAGCGTATCATTCATCACAAAGAGCTTTGTGACTCAATCCCTCATGCTGAGATAGTTATAGAGCATGAATATCACAGCAAAATAGACGATGCTGATGATGAGCTAGCTATAATTTACGCTCCAGGACACACTGAGGGACATCTACTCTTGAATTACAAAAGACAGTTTTTGTTTTCTGGTGACCACATTGCTTATTCAAAAAAACTAAATCAATTAATTGCTTGGAAAAAATATTGCAAGTATTCTTGGAATAAACAAATTGAATCAGTAGAGAAACTCATAGAATATTATTGGGCTTGGCTTTTACCTGGGCATGGCAGAAGAATTAAGGCGCATCCAGAGGCTTATAAACTTCATATTGAAAGTTGCGTAGAGTGGATGCGGCAACAATAATCGTCATTGCGAGCGTTAGCGAAGCAACCTAATGCAGGGTTTCTTGAAATATTTTGAATCCTTGCATTAGATTGCCACGTCGCTAATGCTCCTCGCAAAGACGATACTTTTTAATAAACTCAACAATAGCTTCATTAGTCTCCATCTTATGAATATACTGCATAATTTGCACGGCAATTAGATAGCGGCGCTCTTCAAAACTAGGCATATAATCAATTGGATAGTTCACTCCTTCAGGCTTAGCTACATAATCAAAACCAATGCTGATACGTGGCTCCTGACCATCTCTTGCTGCAGGCATGGAGCCCCAATGCAAGACGGCTTGATTCCATATTAAAACATCACCAGGCTTAGCTGGTAAGGCTCTAATGTCAGCAAAGTTAAAGTTCCAGTTGTCTTGAGTCTCAGTATTATAGTTTCTATCTTTGTGAGCAGGTACAAGGTGAATGCAGCTATTTAGAGGATTAGCTTCGTTGAGTGGAATCCAGGTGGTGAGTGATTTTGCTGAGCCATCAGGGTTGAGAGATATTTTACCTTTGTCCCGGTGAGGTTCTATGAAAGACGAGTAGATAGATCTATTGTACTCTGCATTATTCTCATGCCTTTCGATGTTCTCAGAGTTAGTCTCCACGCACCAAGCCCAAATTGCTGGAATCAGCTTTGCATCTTTACCAAGAATATTAGAAACAATATTGCCTAGCTGGTTTTGTAATTGCCAAAACTCATCATAGACCAGTACAAAGATAGGTGGTAATTTCATTTGTACTAGAGCTTTGATCAAAGTGCAAGCTCCAGTGTAGTTGAACTGTAGTCCAGCTTCTTGATAATGATAGTAGCCCTCTTTCTTGAGAACTTCTTTAGAGCTTTCTAGTGAGTCAATTTGAGCGGCAGTTGCAGCCTCGAGTTCTTCTATATGGAAGTCTTGATCAAAGCCTTTCCAGAATTCCTTAGATTCGATTTCCTCTAAAAGTAACATATAGTTTAGGGTAGCATGAACCCTGGATTGCGTCGTAGCAAAGCGAAGACGAAAAAAAAGACCCCGCATTTGCGAGGTCTTTTCCGTCTTCGTTATACTACGACGTGACATTTATTTATTGATACAATCTATTTAATAGATTTGAGCCATGTCTCAACTTCCTTGCTTGCAATTTCTTTACAACCAAGTCCGAAGGCAAGCGCAATAGCAACTGCAACAGCACCAAATAGGATACCGAACGCCATGTTGATAATGTCTGTTGCTAGACCCATTTGTCTTAAGCCCATTGCTGAAGCAAGTACAAGAATCGCAATTCTGGCGATGCTTGCAAGTAATTCACCATGAGTAGTAGCAGCATCTGTGATTGCTTTACTAGCAAGATTGGAAAGAATAAATCCAACAGCTAGGATCACGATACCCAAGATGATTTGACCACCGAAGACGATGAATTGTTGAAGCATGCCACTGATTGCAGTAAGTCCAAGCATATTGAATGCTTCAACACTTGCAAAAAGAACGATTGTTGCAAGTACAAGTTTGCTAACAAGCACTGATGGTCTAGAACCGTCACTCTTAGGAGCACTATGTCCAACACCAAGCCATGACATCACATCATCAAAACCAATTGATTGTAATAAATTACCAACTAGGTTTGAAGCGAAACGTCCAACGATAACAGCGATAGCTAACATGATTAAAGCTGCAAATATAAGTGGAACAGCGCTAAAGATTTTGCTAAGCATTTCAGTAGCAGGTCCAACAACAGCTTCTAAAGATAGAGCGTCTAATGCAGAAATAAGTACAGGGAATAATACAAATACATAAGTTATCATCCCAAGAACTTCAGACAGTTTTGTTTTACCAAAGATTGATGTCAAACTAAGAGTATTTATTAAGTTATCAGCACCAATACTTGATAGTAAGTTAGTTACAACACGTTGGATCACTCTTGCTAGGAACCAACCTACCACAAGAATAATTGTCGCGCTAAGTATGTTTGGAAGATGTCCAAGTAGTTCACTAAACATATTGTTCAAGGGAGCTACAGCATCAGTAAGTTGTAATGAACTAAGTACACTTGGTAAGATCAAAAGCATTACTAACCAGTAAGCGGTTGAAGATATTGAACTGCTTAAGTGAATTGATTGTTTGCCTGCTTTTGCAGAAAGCAGTTCGTCAAACTTGATTGCGTCAAGGATACTAGAAATTAATTTCTGTGTAAGAGTAGCAAGTAACCATGCAACAACAAGTAAACCAATTGCTCCAAGTAAATTTGGTGCAAAATCAAATAAATGATTTACCATTTCGCTTAGTGGTTGTGTAACTAATACAAGATCTAGTTTTTTGAAAAACTCTACTAACGCAAGTAGCATAATTAAATAGTAAGCAATAGTTTTGGTACTATCTGCAATAGGGCTATTCTTCCCTCCATTTTCAATGCCAAGCGATTTTGCTAATAAATTATCTAATTTAGTTTTAGCAACTGCCCAAGCAATAAAGTTAGATATGATTACAGCAGCTAGCCATCCTATAATTAGAATTCCTATTGCTGTCAGCAAATTTGGCACATAAGCCTTGATTGGTTCAACTACACCAGCGGCTGTCGATTGACATACCTCTTGTAGTCGAGTCATAATTTCATCCATTTTTTACCTCTTTTTTTATGGTCACCTTTGATCCTTCCGTAAACGGACCTGTAGTTTATAAGACTATATATAGTTAACTGTGGTTCCCTGGATATTATGAGGAATTGCACCTTTATATATAATTCCCATGCCTAGTATGCAGATTAGTGGCTCTAGATAATTCTGAATAGTTTTACTTGCTATAATTTGACCATCTTGTTTAGGCTAATCCTTATACTAGTACTGTTTATTATGAATTCTGTAAACGCAAAAGAATTAAAGAAAGCCAGTTTTGCTGGCGGTTGTTTTTGGTGTGTTGAAAGCACTTTTGCCAAATTGCCTGGTGTCAAATCAGTTTTGTCGGGTTATATTGGTGGAACAGCGGAAACAGCAAATTATCAAGCCGTCAGTAGTGGACTGACTGATCATTATGAAGCGATTCAAATTAGTTATGATCCTGAACAAATTAAATATGAAAGATTGTTAGATAGCTTTTGGAAAGAGATTGATCCAACCGATGACAAGGGACAGTTTGCTGATCGTGGTCTTCAATATCGTCCAGCGATTTTCTTTCATGATGATGCGCAAAAAATTGCAGCAGAAAAATCTAAACAGTTAGTTCAAGCATCAGGGATTTTTGATAAGGATATTAAAGTACCTGTGATTGCTTACACAACATTTTATCCCGCTGAAGAATATCATCAAGACTACTCTAAAAAGAATCCGGTTCATTATAATTTATATCGGGCTGGTTCTGGACGTAGCAAGTTTATTGAATCAACCTGGGGTACTTTAACTAAGATCTTTGGTTTTGCGAAAGAAGATATTGAGCAGTCCTCTAAGACTTGTTCTATAAAGCTTGATCGCTCTGAGATCAAAAAGAAGCTTACAGACTTGCAGTACAAAGTAACTCAAGAAGATGCCACGGAAAGACCTTTTGACAATGAGTATTGGGATAATAAAAAACCTGGTATCTATGTTGATGTAGTTACTGGTGAGCCTCTTTTTAGTTCATCTGATAAATTTGATTCTGGTTCTGGTTGGCCTTCATTTACGCAATCTATACAGGACCAAACCCTTATTTATAATAAGGATACTAAAATGTTTATGACTAGAACCGAGGTTCGGTCACAACAAGGTGATTCACATCTAGGTCATGTATTTGATGATGGTCCGGGACCCACTGGTAAAAGATATTGCATCAACTCAGCGGCATTGAGATTTATTCCAGCAGATAAGCTTGAACAAGAAGGTTATTCAGAATTTATCAAATTGTTTCAGGCTCAGTGAATTTAGTCGTGCCTAGCACTGCTCAGTCGTCCAGTGTTGACCCAGCGCTCGATATGTTTTTTTTCTATGCCTGATCTAGCAGCTAATTCTGCAGCGGAGATTTGTTCTCCATATTTAAGTAGATTTTTGGTTCTTTCAAACAATTCAGAGTCATGATCACTGCAGTCCATGCAAACAGGATGAGCCTCAGTGCTTGAAATTAATTTTTCACACATCTCGCATTTCTTTAATCTATTACTTCTGCTGCTCATCTTCGCTTTCTTCATTATACCCAGAAGTTAAAGATCTATAAATTTGGGTTAAACTATCTAAGTGGTTGATTTACTCAAGCTAGATAACTTGAATTCAAAGGATTTTTGGCAAGATTTTGCCAATGATTTGTCTATTGTCGCTGAGAACCAAATAATAGAAGTGCCTTTGTTGAAATTAACTAACGAAGATAAACAAGAATATTCTAGGCTATTTGACCTAGAAGGCTATGCGCACTTATCTCAAGAATTAGATTTTGATTTTAAACAGTTTGTAAAACTCTTAATGAAAATGCATACTGCTAACTTACCAGCAGTCTTTGCCTTTGTTTATGATGAGTTTTGGTATTTTCAAGCAAGGCTTGCTCAAGTGGTTGAAGATTTTTTGGGAGAGGGATCTTGTTTAATGCCGACTTTATGGATTTGGCATGTGGACGCTAAAAAAGAATTAGAGCTATTGGGGGAACCTGATAAAGAATTAATGACTCGTTCACTTTATTCTGGTTTCTATGGACCGCATCGTGACAAAGGTAAGAAGGCACTTTATGAAGATGGCAGTCCCAAGATACTTTCGTTTTGGATTCCTCTGACTGAATCAACACCACTCAATAGTTGTATTTATTTGGTGCCAGCAAATAGAGACCCCACTTATAATACAGAGGAAGATTGTTCTTGGTTGTTCAGGCGTCCTGATATTCGTGCACTGCCAGCGAAGCCAGGTGATATTTTATTTTGGAATGAATCAGTAGTTCATTGGGGTTCAAGACCTGCCCCTGCTCGTGATCTTGAGCCGCGCATTAGCATGGGCTTTGAGTATGTATGTAAAGAATATGTCACTAAATGCAATCCGACTTATCAATTGAATTATATTCCAAGCTTTAAAGAACGTTTGGAAATCATTGCGCTTCAGTTTAAGCTGTATGTTACTGATGATGATTTTCCGCCGATCTTGGTTGACTTCATCAAGTCTAATAGTCGGCTACTTAAAGAAGGTCGTGAAGAATTTTGAACTAATGTATTCTATGCTTTTTATGTCCATGAAGTCTGCGCATCTCTTTAGCTAATTCTTTTCTTTGAGCTTGATCCATTGTCATCGCCATTTCTTTGATTTTGTTGGAAATCATTTCCATTTTCACGTGGTGTAATTTTCTTAGAGCGTCTAGTTTGACTTGATAGGCTTCAGCATCAAAAGTCTCTGCTGTAAGTATATTGAATAAGTCATCTCTTAGAGCTTTCATTTCAAGGTGCTTTGCTTGATTGCCTTCTTTGATGCCTAGTAGCCTTTGGCTAAAATGCTTTGCTGGCTTTCTTCTGCAATTCTCCTTGAATGAATGCGAGTAATGTCCGATGATGACACCAGCAAGCACTAGGTTGATCATGATTGATATGGCTAAAACGATTTTTAGATTTTGTTTCATAATAATTCTCCTTGATTATAGATGAATTCACCAAGGTCAATAGAGCTGTAATCTGTGAATAATAAGTTGTCATTGAAGCCAATTATAAAGCCTAATACCACAGCAAAGCTAAATGCGTAAGCTGGTTTAGGGAAAGCAAGTTCGCAAAACAAGTCAATTGTACGATAGTACCAAGTGCTCCAGCTTTCTTTGGTTGTGATGCTGTCAATAATTCTTATTGCCAAGTCAGGGCTGGCTGGTTCTATTGCTCTTTGTTCTAGTATTTGATTTAGATGATTTTCTTTCATAAATTATTCTCCTGAATTCTGGGTTGCCACGTCGCTTACGCTTCTCGCAATGACGATTGTTTGTCGTTGTCCTTGATTTGTGATTTGAGTTGTGTTTTGGCTCTCATTAGAAGTGATTCTAATGCTTTGATATTGATCTCCATTATTTCTGCTGATTCTTTATTGCTGAGTCCTTCGTAAAAAGATAAATTAAGTGCGATTTGTTGTCTTTGTGGAAGGGCTTGTATGAGAGCTTCTAGTTGTTTTGCTTTGACTTGTTGATCTATTATTCGATCTAAGTCTATCGATTCTGCGGGGAATTCCATTCCTTCTGCAATTGGTAGTGCCCTTCGTTTCTTCTTGAAATCAAGACAGAGATTGATGATTACTCGATAAAACCAAGTGCTAAATTTGGTTTGCTTTTGAGGATTCCATTTGTGTGGTGCTTGCCAAAGTTTGGTAAATGCTTCTTGTACTATGTCTTGAGCTTCTGTTTTATTTGCAAGCATTCTATAAGCCGTTGCGTAGTACTTAGATGAATTGACTTTGACTAATTGAGCAAATGCTTGAGTCTGGTGAGGATTGTTGGTCATTATGAGAAATATGGTGAGAGTATAACGCAGTAGATGGGCTTTAAAATCGGGTTTTAGAAGACAAAGCTGATTAAGGTAGGTCCCCACCATGGATTATTATAGATATAGGCTTGTCTGTAATAGTCTCTTCTTGGTCTTACGCAAGTCTGAGAATTGAATCTTCTTGGACCTTGACTGTTGCTAATGATTGGTCCGTAGTAATTGTTTTCAATTCGTCTACTGCTTCGATTAATTGATTGTGCTAAGTCCCTGTGGTCATGGTCTCTGTCGCTTTTACCATAGCTTTGTTTGTGACTTCTGTTATTATACTTGTCCTGGTCGTAGCTTCTATGATGTTTTGCTTGTGCGGCAGTCGCACTCATTAATAGAATCGAAAATAGCGTGATTAGTTTTTTCATTTATTCTCCTTCTCTTCCCTCTGTACCTTATACGTGGCAGGAAGAAAAAGCCTTCGTTATAAATCAGACTTCTTATATAACTTGCTAGTTGCTTTGATTCTTTCGGCTAAATCAGTCGAATCTTGTGCGTTTAATAAATGACGAGTTAAATGGTCTTCTAGGATAATGCTTTCTATGGATTTGACTGAGGCTCGTACCGCTTTAAGTTGAATCATGATCTCGGTCGCTGCTCGTTTGCAACTAATCATGTCTTTGACTCCTTCTATTTGGCCGGCAATACGATTGAGTTTGCCAAGTTCTTTGCTGTAATCTGCTGTTTCCATTATTCGATTATACCCCACCTGGGTATAACCATCAAGTACTATTGCTCCATCTTCAATAGACTTGTTTTGAAAGTCGGAATTATCTCCAAAGGCAACACGCGCATTCCGCGCGGTTGCTACCTTTTTTTGAGCGACCTGTACATCGAAACTGTGTTTCGAAACAGGTCTAATACTTTGAGAAAGCTTCTCAATAAAATGCTTTTAACTAATATTTTGTTAGGATATAGACATACTGCAAAACTCTGTTTTGCTAGTGATGTCGATACACAAAAGGTCGGAACGCTGCGAAGCACTAGTTCCGTTAGTGAAGATAAAGGGGACTTTGGCAGTAAGTCTAATAAATAAATGAATTTGAAAAATCCTAATTTACCAAACTCGCCTGTCTTTGAAGCACTTGAAGCTGGTAGCAAAGTTGCTTACTGCACTTGTGGCTGGTCTAGCAAGGGAGTTTTTTGTGATGGATCGCACTCAAGTAAAGCTACAGGGATGGCGCCACAAATAGTGGATATACCAACTTCTAAAAATTATGCAATGTGCGCTTGTCGTAAATCTGGTAAGGGTGCTTTCTGTGATGGTGCTCACTCGTGGGCTTAAGGCTCATTGGGCTTGACTTTCAGCACTTGACTTCTTTACAATGGTTAGCACATGGTAACTAAAACAAGTGGTAGCAAATATAAATTTGAGGCAGAAGTCGATCAGGTATTAGACCTGGTAATTAACTCTCTTTATTCTAATAAAGATATATTTTTAAGAGAGTTGATTTCTAACTCCGCAGATGCGATTTCCAAATTACGTTTTGAGGCTTTAACGAACAAAGACTTGCTTGGTGACGGTGAGCTTGGGATATTTATTGCTATAGATAAAGAAGCAAGAACAATCAGTATTCAAGACAATGGCATTGGAATGAGTCAAGATGACTTGATTAATAACCTTGGTACTATTGCTAAGTCTGGTACTAAAGAGTTTTTGGAGAAAATTAAGGCTCAGAATAATAGTGCTGAGTTGATTGGTCAATTTGGAGTTGGATTTTATTCAGCATTTATCGTTGCTGCTGAATTGAGCCTGGAAACTAAAAAAGCTGGTGAAGATCAAGGGTTAGTTTGGACTTCAACTGGTACTGGTGAATATGAGATTCAGCCTAAGGATGATCTTGATTTTCGCAATGGTACCAAAATCACTCTCAAGCTTAAAGAAGGTAAAGAGTTTGATGAATATTTACAGGATTACAAAATTAGATCAATAGTTAAAAAATATTCTGATTTTATAGAATTTCCAATTAAATTTGAAACGATTGATGACGAGAAAAATGAAACTCTTTGGGAGCTAATGAATTCACAAAAAGCTCTTTGGACTAAAAATAAATCAGAGATTACTGATGATGAGTACAATGAGTTTTATAAACATCTAAGCCATGATTTTACCAATCCAATTCATCATCTTCACTACAATGCTGAAGGTACTAATGAATACACGGCTCTTCTGTATTTCCCTCAGAGCGCGGGAATGGAGATGTTCATGCCTGATAGTCAAAAAGGTTTGCAACTATATATAAACAAGGTCTTTATAAGTTCTGAGCCAGAATTGCTTTTGCCTCAATACTTACGTTTTGTGCGTGGCTTGGTTGATTCTCAGGATTTGCCTTTGAATGTATCTCGTGAAATTTTGCAACAAAACCCAAGGGTTGCTGCAATTAAAAAGAATCTTGGTAAAAAAATATTGTCGGAGTTGGAGAAGCTCAAAAAAAGCAAGTTTGATGATTACAAAAAATGGTATGCCCAGTTTGGCAAAATAATTAAAGAAGGTGTTCACACTGATTTTGCTAATAAAGACAAGATTATGAGTCTTTTGATGTTTGAAACAACCAAGACTGAGACTGGTGAGTCTATCTCTTTACAAGACTATGTTGATAGAAATTCAAGTGATGAGATTTATTACATTACTGGTGATTCTAGAGTGAATCTTGAAAACTCTCCGTATCTTGAAGCGCTTAAGGCTAAAGATATAGAGGTTGTATTTATGACTGATCCAATTGATGAGTGGGTTGTGAGTTCTGGTACAGATTTTAAAGCAAAGAAATTTAAGTCTGCTACCAAGGGAGATATCAAGCTTGACGATGATGATAAAGAAGTTGAAGCCAAGACTGAAGAGTATAAAGATCTTCTTACTAGTTTTAAAGATCAGCTCAAAGACAAAGTTTCTGATGTGAAATTCTCTGATCGATTGGTTGAAACAGTCGCTTGTTTGGTTGCTAACGAAAATGATATCAGCGCAAATATGGAACGTATTTATAAAAATGCAAATCAGGCTATACCTAAGTCAAAGAGAGTGCTTGAGCTTAATTCAAAGCATGCGTTAATAACCAAGTTGAATGCTTTGCTTGAATCTGGTGAAGCTCAAGACTATATGAACTTGATTTATGATCAAGCTCTTTTACTTGAAGGTTCAGCAATAGAAGATATGCAAAACTATAATGCTCTTGTAACCAAGTTGATGTTGAAGTAGTTTCCTTATCGAAGGACTTCTGCATAAAGGTCATATTCTTCGCTACCAGGACCAAAAGTCAGAGAGACAGTACCTTGATCAGCGTCAGCTAAGGCTTGCAGTTTGACAGTATAAGTACCTGGAGCAATTTCTCCAGCGCCGATACCACATTTGAGCATCATTATATGTGCTGGTCCATAGGTGTCGGTGTCTTTTGTGACATTGACAACAGAAAGTATTGGTCCAATGGCTGTGCTATTGAAAGTAAAACGTAACCTTGAGTATGAGTCATCCTTGGTGCCATTGACGGTGTATGAACCAGAGAAGCTAACTCTCAGTATATCTCCCGTCACAATAGTTACTGAGCCTATGCTCATGCCTGGTACGTCAGTAAAGCTAGTGTCTGTCATGACTTGAGTTGTTGTACTGGTGGCTGTAAATAAACTAGGTAGCTTTGGTGCTTGCCAGCTAGCTTTGCCGTTAGCGTCTGTGCCGAGTACATAGCCGTCAATTGCTGCGTTGGGAATAAATAAATCACCGTTGATAGTGAAGCTACCAAGAGCACCACCATTATTGATAAAGGCTGTGTCTAGATTGGCTACTCCAGATGGACCTTGTGCTCCAGTTGCGCCTACTGGTCCTTGAGCTCCAGTTGATCCTGTGGTGCCTGTTGACCCAGCTGGACCTTGTGCTCCTATTGGACCTTGTGCTCCTATTGGACCTGCTGGTCCCGTTAGACCTTGACTCACTGTTGTTAAATCAATTCTATTTGTACCAACTGTAAAAAATAATCCATTACCGTCATATTCAAATAGACCATCAGTTAGGTTATTTCGCAATGCACTTGGCACTATTTGCAAGTTGCCGTTTGTAATTATGTCTGGTTCTAGTACTGTTTGCTGAGTGAAACGTTTTGATTTAACAACACTACCAGATGCAAAAGGAATTACTACTATATATTGTCCGTCGTCTTTGATTAATTTAGTTTGCGCTTGAGTTTTTTTGCTGACTTCAAAACTAACTTTGCGGAAGAAATAATCTAATTGACAATCACCAAACTCAGTATTTGTGCATTCGGCAATGGAGCCAAGACCAGTCGGTAAGCCAAGATCTAAAGGATCTAGTGATCTACTTGGTTTATTAAAACCTTGAAGTTCAAGTGAGTAAAGATTAGTAAGCGCCCCTTCGGTATTAAAGAGTTCAAGTTCTCAATTATTGATTCCGTTTTCTAGTGAACTAGAGTCGAGTGTCAGAGTAAAACGTTTTAAATTCTTCGATTTGTTTTTTGAAATAGTGGTATTTTGACTCGCTATAAATTCTCGACTACCATCAGCTTGGATCACAAAAACATCCATCTTAAATGCAGCACTTTTGCTATCAGAGACATGTAGAGAATTTGGTCTAACTTGAAACTGTAACTCTGGTTGAATACTTAGATCAAGTGATTTATCATCTTCAACAATTTGTAAATCTAGACCTAGGTTGGTTGAGTCAATTATGTCAACGGGGACAAGGTTTTTTAAGGCCGCACTAGCCATTAATTGGCCAGAAACTAGAATCAGCGTCAGAATTATTGTGAGGGCTTCACTATTAAATAAATGCCCTAGCTAGCCTATTGAGTTCTCATGTAGTTAGGCTACATTGTTGAGTAAATTGGCTATAGTTCTAGGCTATTTGATCTAGAAATCTGTCTTTATGACTCTTGGATCCTGTATAGCGTAGTTTACCTGGGTTAGTCTACCTATGTTATTATTCCTTAAGATTTCACAAAAGGATGGTAAACAATGGTTGTTTCAAGAATCTCGGATAGTAGCGACTCGTCGATAAATTTATCTTTGCGCGTACAAGCCAAAAGTAAATTGAATTTAGTTTTGGGTTCTTTGTGGTCTTTGACTGCAGTGTTAATGGTGCAGAGCGAGTAGATATTGAATCTTCACTTAAACAATTAATCGCTTGATTATCAGTTAGAATATCCACATGCTTTATTTAATTCTTGCAGTTACTATTGTTTGTCTTGGTGCCTTGGCGTTTTATTTTGTAACCAGAACAAAATATCTTCCAGAAGAGCTTGTCAAAGAGTCTTGTGCTAAGATTCAACGCACCAGCAAACTTGAACCAAATCATTCTTTAATGGAGTCGCATAAAATACTAGTAGCAACAGTTCAACAAATGAGCGATGGTAAAAAATCTACTGCAGCCGAAACTCTTAATAAGGTAGCCAAACGTTTTGATAATGAGAAAGAGCTTTGGAAATTCCACCGTATGCGCAATTTGGCTGCTCACGAGCTTGATTATAAAGTGAGCATCGAAGAAGCCAAGGAAGCTCGCAAGATTTTTAAGCAGAGCTTGAAGAACTTAGTGAAGTAAAAAAATAGGGACCTAAGATTTCCTTTGGTCCCACAATGAGAGCCTGGTATTAAGTCTTACGACACGTTCCTTGCGGATCGATTAGGCTAGTACTTGCCACCATCAAATTATTAAACTCTCCAGTCTAACAACCAAGCTGAGGTTTTCCCGTAATTAGATTTTACTATAAGCTTCAGTAATAACGCTAATAATCAGGTTAAAATTAGTTAATGGTCGAAATCATTTCAAAATACCAAGTACCTCATTCAATATTTAAAAACGCGTTTGTTAATACCTCATTTGCTAGATTATTTAGACCAGTCAAAGAAGTACATTATCAAAGAGAAAAGCTGCCTACACCCGACGGTGATTTTATTGACCTTGATTGGTCTTGCGTTAATTCTGGATCACTAGTAGTTCTTTGTCATGGTTTTGAAAGTTCTTCCAAACGCATATATGTTCAGTCTGTTGTTAATGCTTTAAATGCAGCAAACTATGATGTTGTAGTTTTTAATTATCGAGGTTGTAGTGGCGATCTTAGTAAGACTTATTTGATTGAAGTTGGTCAACAAGAAGATATGGACGTGGTCATCGACAAGATTATTGGTGAAGCTAATTATCAAAAAATTCATCTGGTTGGTTACAGTACTGGTGGCAATGTCGTTTTGCGTTATCTTGGCTTGGGAGCCAATGCTGTCAGTGACAGGCTTGCGAGCGCCTATGTGGTTTCGCCAACCCTTGACTTGACAACAACTATTGCTGAGTTGCATGAACCAAAGAATAGGGCTTACTTATTTGGTTTTTTGATTATGCTTTGTAAGAGACTTTGGCAGTTTAGATACAATCTTCCTTATGATCTCGATATTTTTGACTTATTTAAAGTCAGAAGCTTCCCTGATTTTTTTGAACGCTTTCAAAAACAATATGAGAAGAAGACTTTTGCTGAATATTTGGAATGGAACAGCTCTTATAAACTAATTAAAGACATTGCTATACCTACAGCAATTTTGTTAGCAAAGGACGATCCTTTTGTTGATTATGATTCTTATCCATTTGAAGCTGCTACTGAAAATGACAATATCACTCTTGAATTAAGTGACTATGGCGGGCATGTAGGTTTTGTTGATTTTGATGATGGTTTGTTTTACTCAGAATCTCGGATGTTAGAGTATTTGGCAGCTTAATTATGAAAATTAGAAAAGTAGTTGTAATAGGAGCTTCGAATAAAACAGATAGATATTCATATCAGGCTGTTAAGTTACTTGCTGAGATGGGCTATCAGCCTATTCCGGTTCATCCTAAGTTAAAAGAAATACTTGGCATTAATGTCTGCCCAAGTATGAGACATCTTGCAAAACAAAGTTTTGCTAGTGATGTCGCTTTAACAAAGGTAGCAAACGCAACGAATGTTGAGAGTTGCTTTAAGGATAATGCCGACTTTTGCAGTAAGTCTATTGAATCTATTGTGGAGACAGAGATAGATACTATTGCAGTTTATGTCAATCCTGAAATATCCTCGGGCTTAATTGAGCAAATTATTCAAGTCAAGCCAAGACGAGTTATTTTCAACCCCAATACAGAAAACCCGGAACTTGCTTCTAAGTTAGCAGCAGCAGGTATTGAAACTATCGAAGCTTGTACTTTGGTTATGCTGCGCACTGGACAGTTTTAGTAGATACTCTTGGTTTGCTTTGAAGCTACTGGTTCACCTCGTTTAATGGCTTCTTCTGGTGTTTTGGTTTCAATGGATCTATATGCTCTTGCTAGAGGGGTTTGTGGTGGTTTTGCCTCTTCATTGTAGAGTTCGTTTATGCCCATGCCTAATTTTAATTCAGCAGTTCTTGCTTTGTAGAATTCATCAGCCGTGATTTTGCCTTCGTTGAATTTGGTTAATAACATTGTGTGTCTTTCTTGAGCGCTTGTGAGATATTTACTTATTTTGTCGCCTGTTGTTTTTGCAACTTCACCATCTTTAAAGTCATTCTCCAGATGAGTAATTAATGCATTTGCCTCACGGTGATTGATTGTGCCTAATTTGATTCTCTCACCAGTTTCTTGATCGTTGATGGTGACAGAGTTGTAGATTTGTTTAGCTAATTTATTTGCTCTTGTTTTTCCTGGGAATTGGATTTGAATTACATCATCTGTTTTTTTATTGGTCGTATCAATTGAACCTTTCAATTTGATTCCACCAGGGCTGCCATTGTCTGGAAATGATTTGAAACTATCTGTGGGGGCATCTTTAAACTCAATGCTTCCTTTTAAACGAGCAGCTGGTTTTGGATTTGGTTTTCTTGTGAAAGGTAGATAAGTACGTGGTTGTGGTGTGAACATACTAGGTCTTGGTCCGGTTTGTTCTTTGGGTGTCTCTTGCGCCTCTCCGTTGTTACTGGCTGTTAATGCTAAGACTAGTGTTGAAAAATTGCTTGTAATGCTCATTTGGTCCCCTTCTTGACGCCAAAATCTGCGCCTTAATCATATAAAGTAGATTTTGACTTATTTTTGATAGGTAAGATCACCTGTTTCGTTATACTAAAGTTGTGGATTGCCGAATTTGTCACAAAGCCATCAGTAAAACTACGACTTTGAAGAATGGTCGTCGCTACTTTCATTGCGAGCATTGTTTGTTTATTGGAATGGATCAGGAGTTTTTTTTGGATGCTCAAACAGAGAAAGCTCGTTATGATCTTCATCACAACAGTATTGATGATCAAGGCTATGTAAAGATGCTTGAGACCTTTATTAAAGAAGCAATTAGTCCTTATCAAGTGCAACGGATTCTTGATTATGGTTCCGGTCCAAATCCAGTACTAGCTGAACTTTTGGGCAGGCAATCATATCAAGTAGAGATTTATGACCCTTGCTACGCAATAAATAATTTCTCTGAAGCAAGTTTTGATTTGCTTTGTGCCACAGAAGTAGTGGAGCATTTTTATGATCCAATGCAAGAATTTCCGAAGATGCTTAAGTTGTTAAAACCATTGGGCTATTTATCCTTGATGACTCGTTTTAGTCCAAGTTATGATGAATTCAAGTCTTGGTTTTATAAGGATGACTCAACTCATACTTCGTTTTATTCTTTGAAGACATTTGAGTACATAGCTCTTGAGCTTGGCTTGCAGATTGTTAATTATCGTGAGCCAGATCTTATTGTTCTGCAGAAGCGGTTATAATTTAAAACATGTCTGAATTTATTAATGACTTTGTCTATGTCTTGCTTGCAGCTTTTTGCTATCAAGCAATCGCTATTACTATAATTTATCAGGTTTCTACGAGAAACGATTTTTTTTGCTTGGCTTATGGCTTAGATACTGCTATTAGTTTATTAAGCTGGATCCCGTGGCTAGTTGCAAGTTGGTATGCTGGCAAGACGGGTGTTCTTGCGACAGTAGTTGCACAAGTCTTGATGATTTATGTTTTCAATTTTGTTCATGGGCAAATAATTCATAAACAAAAAGGTGACACCGTTAAAGACGCACTTAACAAGGTAGTTGGACCTCTGAGAAATCACCTGGGGCTTTTTGTTAGTCTTGGTGCCGTACCTGTTTTCTTGATTCTTAGATTTGGTGAGATAGTTTTGTATGCACCATTGAGATGGATTCTTGGTTTTCCAAAGTATAAAGAAGAAGAGTGGATAAATATTTCACGCCAGAAGATAGACGGGCTTGTTGGTCACGATATGACTTGGTGTCTTTATTGTGATTGGATGACTGGAGTTTATTCCTATGGAGCTGAAATGCTCCGAAACGTAGAATCTTTTTGGTGTCCACTAAAGTTTCAAAATGGCAAGAAATGTGAGAATTGCAAGATTGATTTTCCTGATATAGAAAAATGGGCCCAAGCAGACGGGACTATTCAGGATTTGCATGATTTAGTGCTGGAGAAGTATTCAAGCGACATGAATGAACCGAATCCTTGGTTTGGTCATGAGTCTAGGAGCGTGTAACCCAGCCCATGAAGCTTCGTCACTTGTTGTATCTGTAATAAAGTAAGCCTTTCCATCCAATACTCGATTCTGGGGTTGATCTTTTATACATTAGACCTGTTTCGAAACGAAGTTTCGATGTACAGGTCTAATGTATAAAAGGTAGCAACCGCGCTGAATGCGCGTGTTGCCTTTGGAGATAATTCCGACTTCAAAACAAGTCTATTTGTAGACAGCGATTTGTCCAGTATCGGATCTTGATAGACTTTTCACTGCTATCTCATAAAAAATACCATCTTCAGCTTTTGCACCATTCTTGAGAGCGGGGAATTGGAAGCGAGTTTGCTGGTCATTATATTTGATCATTGGAGCTAAGTCTTTGCCATTATCGTAGCTCGCGATTGTTGTCTCAAAACCTTCTAGTGGGTTTTGAGATCGAAAATTCATTCTAGAGTTGTTGAAGTCATCTGGCTTAGTGACTTGTGGTCGAGTCTCAGTGATAACAGAATTTGTAACAACATTCATTGCTGATTATTTTAGCAATAATAAGACCTTGTGTGACATTTTACGTGTTTGAACTCTAAATGAAGCTCCCCTATGCAGAGCATAGGGGTATCTTCATTAATCGGGTGCCTGCTGAGATTCCAGATTTCTACCAAAAACTTCCAAGCACCCGATGTGATTTTTGTGTTTTTTTTAATCACCACTATGGATCCAAACCAGTCTATCTTCAGATATGCAGCAGAGCTGCGGGGAATTGGACCCATAGGTGATTAAAGCGCATCAAAATCATCAAGAATGTCACCGGCATGGCTGCTTGGGCTGACATCTGGATAATGCTTGAGGATGGTGCCACCAGGTGCAATTAGGTAAGAGATTCTTTTTAATAATATTCCATCAGCATGGTAGAGCTTAGCCACTTCTTTTTTTTGATCTGACAATAAAGTAAACGGCAGTTGATATTTATTTTTGAATTTCTTGTGACTTGCTGGACTATCAGAACTTATACCAAAGACTTTGATATTTTTGCTTTCAAAGCGATGGATTGAATCCCTGATAGAACAAGCCTCCTTAGTACAACCTGGGGTGTCGTCTTTAGGATAAAAATAAATCAGAACGTATTGGTCTTTGTAGTCAGACAAAGTATGTGTTTGATTATTCTCATCAATTAAACTAAAGTCTGGGGCTGTGATTAAAGTATTTGCTGTCATTCCGGAATCTCCTTTGTTGCAAGCAAATAAAATAGGTACGATAATCAAAGTAGCTAAAAGTATTTTGCTGATTGGCATAGCTTAATTATATATGGCTTAAGACTTTATTGCTATATAAATTAAATAAGCCCAACCAAGCATTAGACTAATGCCACCAAATGGAGCAATCAAACCAAAGGATTTGCTGCCACTAATTGCATAGGCATAGATATTGCCACAGAATAAAAGCAAAGCAATTAAGAAAATCCAAAACAAGTCTAATGAAGTCAAGCAGCAGTCAGTGCTAAAACCCTCAATTAGACTTACTGCAAAAGTCGGGATTATCCTTAAAGCAAACGCAACATTCGTTGCGGTTGCTACCTTTTTTAAAGCGACATCACTAGCAAAACTTTGTTTTGCAGGATGTCTTGACTATGATGCCAGGCTTTGAGAGAGTCAAAGAATTGTTCGCGCGCTTTTGCAATTTCTTGATTGAGGCTTTTGACTTCTTGTGCAAGTAGACTCTCACCAGCTTTTTTGATAGCTTGATATTGATTCCTTAGATTGGTCAAATGTTTAAAAGCAGACTCTATTTTTTCTTTGAGCTGATCGAGAGCTTTCCATTCATTATCAACAATCACAGGATTGTGTTTTTGTAGTTTTTGAAGCAAAGTCTTCTCGGTCATTTGCCAGCGTTTGCGAACGATGATTTCTTCTCTTATTATTTTCAAATGACTTGTTAAACCAATGACTGAAAGACCTTTGATGATCCATTTGGTAGGATCCCAATCAAACAATCTTGGGCCATTACGGTAATCAGAAGAAAATTCATGATGATAATTATGATAGCCTTCACCAAAAGTGAGAATAGCGGTAAGTAAATTGTCACGAGCACTGTGTTTGTCAGAGTAGGTTTGTTTGCCAAAGCAATGTGATAATGAATTGATCAAGAATGTGGAATGATGATTAATAACGGCTCGAAGAAACCCAGCAATAAAAAGACCTCCAAAAAAATCATGCCAAGACCAGGCAATGACCGCTGGCAAAATATAACCAGCCAAGACACCGCTAACTAACCAATACTTGTTTTGCCATACTACAAGAGGATCTTCTAATAGATCACCAGCATTGTCTTCATTACGTCTACCTTCCAATGGTTTGAAAAATAACCAACCCATATGCGCCCAAAAGAAACCTTTGGTAATTGCAGAGGGATCTTTTTCTTTATCATCAATGTGATTATGATGTTGACGATGATCTAGTGACCAGCCTAATGCTGAGCCTTCAAAAGCCGCAGCACCAAAAATCAAAAAGAACAACCTGACTGGCCAAGCTGCTTGATAACATCGATGTGAAAATAGACGATGGTATCCTGCAGTGATACTCACTTGAATTATTGTTGTAAAAATTAGAGTTAGAACAATTGTGTGCCAATTAAAGCTTGCTGTTTTTATCCAATACCATAAGCCAAAGGCTGCTACTAGTGGGGACAAGCCGAGAAACACTACGTTGATCCAACCAATTTCTGTGACTTGAATTGGGGTTGATGATTTCATTTGTTAACTAAATTATACCCATTTTTTAACTGATTTAAACTGGGTGGTTTCACCTTAGGCTGCATTAAAACAAAACCCTCGACGAGTGTGAGAGCTTTAAAATAATCAGAAATTATAGTCTGCGATTATTTCTTCTTAGGAGCTTTGCTTTTTTTCTTGCCTTTGTCTTTGCCCTTGTCTTGACTTTTTCCCATGATGAACTCCTTTTGCCAAATTATTATTTTATAGTTTGGTCTTTATTGTTATCGTATCACTGATCGTAAATTGTATGATACGTATTGAAAGAGCCTTAATAAAGTTTTGCCATGAATTTAACTTACTGGGTTGCAAGTAACCGAGTTTTTCAAGTCAAATTCATTATTTTCTTCGAAAATGACCTGCAAAACTTTGATTGTCATTCCGTTCAATCCTCTGGGAACAAACTCCCGAGTTTTCACTAGATTCGGAATAAAAACTATAATCTTGCTAAAAATATAAATTAGATTCCTATTACCAAGATTTTAAGCTAAAATTGTGCACTGCGCCCTCATAGTTTAATGGATAAAACAAGCGGCTACGAACCGCTCGCTCTAGGTTCGAATCCTGGTGAGGGCACCACTACATGATATAGATTCAAAACCCTAGGTTTCGAAAGAACTCTAGTTATAACTATAATGAAACAAGCTAAATAATACCCAGGGGATAACCCGAGCGAAGTCTAGATAATATGGGACTAAATGGATTTAAGTATTAAGGGGGATTGATGTCTGATATTGCAGCCGTAGGCTTAAGTGCATTTCTTGCAGTTCTATTTTTGGGTTTTTTGGTTTTGTTACTAGCATTATGTGCTTATATTTTATTTCCACCAATCAAAGCATTATTACGTCGTCATATTAGTGATGAAAGATGGGCGACTGAGCAAGCGCTTGAAACTCTGAGGATGATTTTTTTGGAATACAGTCACAATAATGTGGATTCTTGGATTAATTGGATTAAGAGACAAGATGAGCCAAAACAACAACGAGCATTTTATTTTTTAGTTGAATATTTAGAAAGTGATCCAAGTAAAGTAGGTTCTATTGTGTCTGAGGTGATCAAGGCCATGACTGCTTTTGACTCTTCAGAGAGTTTTATTGCATTGAATAAATTACTTGAGAGAACAAGAGAACGTTGGGGCGCTTACTCAACAGCGGAACAGTTCTATCCGATTTTGGTTTTAGGTTTGGTTGAACTCAATGAAGAACGTGCCCAGAGTGTGCTCAAGCTGGAGTTTGAATTGCTCAAAGTTAGGGATGATACGAATGCTTATTTGTTTGCAATCCTTGCAGCACTTTCCAAGATTGCAGACAATAATGATTTAGCTAGTTTTTATTCTGATGCTTTGGTAGATACTTATTGTTTGAAAGCTGTCAGGCAGAGGATTATAGAACAACTGGTTAAGAGAACGGAAGAGTTTAAGGCTCTTGTATTAAATCAAACATTCAAGTTTTATTTAAATAGCAGTGAGGAATTGCTTGATGAAATTGATGTGAAAACTATTCAAACTATTTTTGATAGGCATTACAAGATTATTACCCATGATGATTATAGTGTTTGGGATACAGTGATTAAGCTTTGTTATCACAAAACATATTCTGGGTTTTTTACTGGTTTAATAGCGGAGTTTGTTGAATCTAACTGTATCTCAATTAGTCCTCGACAATTAGAACAATTGTTTGATAGTGATTGTCAAACCAAGTCTGCTTTTATGCAGGCTTTGATTCGACGTTTCGAAATCTCTGAAAAGGAACAAGAGAGATTGAAGACCATGACTCGTTACAATCTGATTGAAGAAATGCAGCCAATTGAAGCCAAGAAATATAGTTCTTTAATGACGGTTCCCGAGTCGATGACAAGTACTTTTGACGCAATAGCACGGTCTCTGTCCTTGACTAAGGATTTCAGGAATAGAGCAAGAACAGGTTTGAGTATTTTGACTGGTGGTTCTAGACAGGACAAAATTTTTATTCTCGAAGCGCTTGCTTCAAGATTTGATCGAGGTTTTATTGCCGTTGATTTTGAATCTTCTGTGTATTCTGTACTTGACAACTTTGCTATCAAAAAAGAGATAAATAAATTCAAGCCATGCTTGGTTTATTTTTACAACTTTGAAAAATATTATAGTCAAGATTTGACTGAAGAAGGTGAGGATCGCGTAGAAGCTTTCAATCAACTAGTTAATGGATATAAGTTGCGTACTGGTATTGAAATTATTGTTGGGGTTGATTTTGAGATGCATGAACTTAAGTCTGACAATAAATTAGCAGCAAGATTCAATAAAGTTTTTCTAACAGAATATGAAGTGCTGCGCAACTTTGTAGAGCCAGGTGATACTGATAGACAAAAGATTTTTACTGAGATTATAGAAGGATTTGAGGCATCCAGGTTGCAGAGTGGTTGTGACCTTTCAAGACTAATCAAAAATACAAGTAATTTGTCAGAAGTCGAGTATCATAGCTACTTGCAAAAATATTTGCGCTATTCACTATTAACCAGAGGCAGCTTGGTAGGACCCGAAAACTTTAGAAACTTGCCAAATACCGATATTGTTGAGGGCGAAATAGTAGAAGCTAGTGACTATCAGGTATCTTTCTCGTGATAAGATTGGACTTTATCCATGAAGCCCAATTTTAGCCAAAATATAATCGCCCTAGTCTGGGATTTTGATAAAACTCTTATCCCTTATTACATGCAAAAACCATTGTTTCAACATTACAATGTTGATGATCTGCAGTTTTGGGCTGAGGTTAATCAATTGCCGGCATTCTATCGTCAGCAAGGCGTGACCATGAGTCCTGACACGGCTTACTTGAATCATATTCTTAGTTATGTGAAGAAAGGCAAGTTTGCTGGATTATCTAACAGTAAACTGAGAGAGCTGGGTGGAGGCCTTGATTTCTTTCCGGGGCTGCCAGAGTTTTTTCATGAGCTTAGCAACATCGCTCAGGCAGAGGAAGAATATGCCAAGTTTGATATCAAAGTAGAGCACTATATAGTTAGCACTGGGCTGACCGAAGTGATTCGCGGCTCTATTTTAAGTGACCTGGTTAAAGGAATTTGGGGTTGTGAGTTTATAGAGCAAGAAGGACAGATTGATAGCATTGCTTATCAAATTGACAACACGACTAAAACTAGAGCTCTTTTTGAAATTAACAAAGGTGTGAATGTTCATCCCGAGGATATCAGCGTAAACCAGTCAATGACAGATGCTGACAGGCGCGTACCATTTGAAAATATGATTTATATTGCAGACGGACCAAGTGATATCCCAGCATTTTCAGTAGTACGTAAAAATAACGGTAAGGGTTTTGCTGTTTATAACAAAGACAATATCAAATCATTTAAGCAAGCCAAGCAATTATTGGAAGACAATCGGGTAGATATGTTTGGAGAGGCTGATTATCGTCCTGGTACTATTACCAACCTTTGGCTTCGTGAACAGATTCAAACTATCGCCGATAGGATTGTTTCTGATAAAAAATCAAAACTCAGAGAGACAAGAGAGTCTGTGCCACACCACCTCAACTAAATGAAGAAATTAATTATTAGCTTGTTCATTTTGTTTACTGCAAGTTCTTGCAGCAAGCAGCCTGTGACGTGTATGATTCCAACAGAGATGCAAGAAACAAATTATCAAGAGCTAAGTCCAAAATATCAAGAACTAGTGGATGCCGCTCAAGAAGTACTCAAAAATTCTTATAACCCCTATTCCAAGTTTTTTGTTGGTGCAGCTGTTTTGGCAGAAGACGGCACTATCATCTCAGGTACCAATTTTGAAAACGCAGCTTACGGTTCCACTATCTGCGCTGAGCGAGCAGCGATACTTAGAGCAAACTCAATGGGTTATCGCAAGCTCAAAGCAATTGCAATTATCGGACGCGGTCAAGATTTTGAAATGGCAGAAGTGATTTCACCTTGCGGCTCGTGCAGGCAAGTGATTTATGAAGTCTCCGAACTTTCTAATCAACCGATGGATGTGTTGATGTCTAATACTACAAAAGACAAAATAGTAATTAGTTCTATAAATCAATTATTGCCGATGGCTTTTGGACCAAAGGATCTTGGTGTGGATCTAGCTAAGTATTAAGCAGCAGCTCTGTTTTCGAGTTGTTCAAAACCATTGTTCTTTGGAAAAAAAGGTACCGACTCTCTTATGAGTTCTTCTACCTCTTCAGGGCTTAGCAATTCAATTGATCTTTTACCATCTGGGCTTTCTTCTATGACTTCTTGTTTTCCGTCTGGATTGTGTGAATTTGGTATGTCCATAGGAGTTGGCTTTCTATGCAATGGGATTATATGTTCTTGATTCTCTGCTGACGCTTCTAATTCTTGTTGAACTGATGGCTTTTCAATTATTGGCAATGGTTTATTTCCGTCATCATTTGGAATATGTAAAGCTATTCCTGCCCCTGCAGCTCCTGCCATTATCATTGTCTTCAATCCCATTAAATTCACTCCTTGTAAGTACGTATTGACAAGGATAGCATATATTTTGAATAGCAATAAGCACTAATATAGTCTTGAAACACTAAAAAAACCTAAAAAACCCCCTTCTAGTGCTATAATTCATCATTGAAATTAAGGAAACAAAGGAAAAAATATGCCAATTACCAAAGAACAAAAACAGAGCTGCATTGACAAGCATGGAGATAATCCCAAAGACACTGGTAAGACAGAAGTGCAAGTTGCCATTCTAACTACAGATATTGCTCAATTAACAGAGCATCTTAAACTGAACAAAAAAGATATGAACAGCAAACGCGGTTTATATCTCAAAGTAGGTAAAAGAAAAAAATTAATTAACTACCTCAAGAACAAAGATGTCACAAGATACAGAGAACTTATCGCGACACTTGGCTTAAGAAAGTAGAATAGCTTTACAGTATAAGATCGTCACAGAGGGGTTTTGCTAAACTCAGATCTGGGCATGTAATTTAAAGATAGAAAAACGAACAATAAAAAAGAAGGAAAATAATGTCAAAAGAAAAGAAAATTGAATTTAAAGTCGGGGATAAAGACGTAACAGTAAGTACAGGTAAGTTAGCTAAACAAGCAACTAGCTCTGTAGAAATTAGATGTAAAAATACAGTCTTGTTAGTAACAGTGACTGCAAGCGAACAACCAAGAGAAGGAATTGATTTCTTCCCGTTAATGGTTGACTTCGAAGAAAAATTATACTCAGTGGGTAGAATTCCGGGCAGTTACATGCGCCGTGAAGGTAGAGCCTCTGACAAAGCGGTTTTGATTTGTCGTTTAATAGACAGACCGGCTAGACCTTTATTTAAAGAAGGTTACCGCAATGACGTTCATGTGGTGATCCTTACTTTAAGTGTTGACCCAGAAGTACCACCTGATACTCTTGGAATGCTTGGTGCGGGTTTCGCGCTTCAGCTTGCTGGTTTACCTTTCGATGGACCTTTTGGTGCAGTGCGTGTTGCTTTTGACGAAGATCGCAACTTCATCATCAACCCATCTGAGGAAGCGCAAATCGCTTCTGACTTAGATATCGTTGTATCTGGTACTGCTGATTCAATTATGATGGTTGAAGCTGGTGCCAACTTTGTTGAAGATGACAAAGTAGTTGATGCAATTGCATTCGCTCATGAAGAAATCAAAAAACAAGTAGCCAAGATTAATGAGTTTGCTGAAATGGTTGGAGTTACTATATTACCTTTTGAAGCGCCTGTAGCTAACGCTAAATTAATTGAGATTATAGAAACCAATGCTAGAAAGGATCTTGAGGCTTCTATGGTCAATGCTACTAAAGCTAAACGCAAGGAATTTGTAACAGCTGCCAAAGAAAAAGTCAAAGCTGCTATTGAAGCACTTGGTGAAGACAATGAGCTTGCTACTTACACCAAAGAAAACAAAAATGCTCTTGGTGATGAGATGAAGCAATTTGAAAAACGTTTACTTCGTAAACAAATCAAAGAAACTAAAGTCAGAGCTGATGGTAGAGATCCAACGCAAGTGAGACCTATCAGCGTTGAAGCTGGACGTTTACCTATCGTACATGGTGATGGTTTATTTACTCGCGGCGACACTCAAGTAATGTCTATTGCGACACTGGCTACAGAGCGCATGAGCAGAGGACTTGATGGAATCGATAGCGAGACTGAAAAGTACTACATGCACAACTACAACTTTCCTGCTTGGTCAGTTGGTGAGGTTCGTCCTAACCGTGGTCCTGGAAGAAGAGAAATTGGTCATGGTGCTTTAGGCGAGAGAGCTATTATTGCTGCACTTCCTAATCGTGAAGATTTTGCTTATGCAATTCGCGTAGTCTCTGAGATTCTTGAATCAGCTGGTTCAACTTCAATGGCTGCAACTTGCGCTTCTTCACTAGCTCTATTTGATGCTGGTGTACCAATGAAGTGTGCTGTTGCTGGTATTGCAATGGGCTTAATTCAAGAAGGCGGTGAAAGCATCGTACTGACTGATATTCATGAGCTTGAGGATTTCCTTGGCGATATGGACTTTAAAGTAGCTGGTAACGAAGATGGTATTTCTGCTCTGCAAATGGATATCAAAATCAAAGGTATTGCTATTGAGACTCTTCGTAGAGCAATTGCTCAAGCGAAAGATGCTAGATTGCATATCCTTGGTAAGATGAATGAAATCATTCCTGAGCCAAGAAGCACACTTAGAGGAAACGCTCCGCGTATCACTACTACAACTGTCCCTAAAGACAAAATTGGTGCGGTGATTGGACCTGGTGGTAAAAACATCAAGTGGATCATTGAAGCGACTGGTGCTGAAGTGAACATCAACGACGAAGGTGTAGTTAATATTTATTACACAGAAGACGGTGCTGGTGAGCTTGCTAAGGAATACGTTGAGATCTCTGCCAATGGTGTTAAAGCCGGTAAGGTTTACGAGGGTGAAGTAGTCAAGGTACTAGACGGTGTTGGAGCTATCGTAGAGATGGTTGCTGGCGCTTCTGGACTTGTACATATCTCTCAAATCGCTCAAGAGCGAGTAGAAGACCTGAACAAATATGTTAAAGTCGGAGATAAGGTCAAGGTCAGAGTACAAGGCACTGACTCTCGCGGACGTACATCACTTTCGATGAAAGAGGTTGACCATCCTCCAAAAGAGGCTAGAGAAGAAGCTACTGCTGCTTAATAACAACAAAGAATTTTAAAAAGCCTCGGTGAAAATCGGGGCTTTTTTGTTTTCGGAAAAATGTATAATTATTGATATATGCTCCAAAATCTCCCTTTTATATTTCTTGGCTTAATTATCGGAATCCAAGTATTGCAAGTCATTATTGCTCTATTAAAAAAAAGAGAGTCTGTAGACTTAAGTATTTCCAAAGCAGAATTGATCAATAGACTTAAAGAAGATTCTGGGGAAAACACAGCAAGCTTGTCCAAGGTCTTTCTAGCAGGCACTAAAAGCTCAGGAAACTATATTGACCTGCAACTTAATCATCAAATACCCAAGTCTATATTAATGCAACAGTCAGAGCAAATGCCAGAGAGGGTTATGGAGCTTACTGGTCCAGTAGATAAAAACAATTGTCATCATGTAGTTGATTTTCTTTTATTTAAGTCTGGTCTGGAAACTCCCCATAATTTTGACAAGTGGGCATTTTATACTCTACTTTATGACCACCGTCATTCACTCATTATTGAAGAAAACAATAATGTCACACACGTAAAAATTTACAAGAAGCACAATAAAGAAAAAGCTGTATCAGGTTTATTTATGCAATTAAACAGACCAGGAAGCTTGAGAAAATCAATCATGAACATTGATCTTAAATATACAGTTTTTAGCAATCGCCTTGAATGCAAAGAATATTTCTTCTCACACTTAATATTCCTACTCATAATCGTTAGTTTTCTTAGCAATATAAGCTATGAAATCAATGCTGAAACCAAAGTCTGGTCTGTAGCATTTTTATTGGCATTAGTATTTTTATTCTTTAAGTATCTGATGACCTTAATACAAATACATCGTTATAAACAGCTCTTAGATAAGCTTGTAGCCAAGCTTATCTAAGAGCCTTATAAAGGACCAAAGGTAACTCCGCTGTACTGATAGCTTGAGGTTAAATAAGAAACAAAAATTAAAGGTTCAGAGACTAGTGTCTTGTAAACAAAAAGGAGACTCGAGTATGGGCCATATTTATATTAGACCTCATTACAATTCAGAACTCCAGAGGAAGCATTTGCAGAACGTAACTACTCAGTCGTTATTGCGAGCTTATCATCTAATTGAGTAGCTAGAGTATCTGCAGCAATTGCATCAAAGACCTTGGGAAAATGTATTCGTACTCTATAGTCTAATTTAGGCGCGGCAGTAGACATAATTAAGATATTAGCTACTTTCAAAAAGTTCAACTGGGCATAATACCTACATGGGCCATGACCTTTCACTTGCTTTTCTTGCTGTTCATTTAGACTTGTATTTTTTTGTGCAAGTAGTTGTTCTGCTTGTTTGTACTGGTCTGATTGGTTTTGAAAGACAAATCAGTAAAAAACCAGCGGGTATTAGAACCTCGATATTAATTGGGCTTGGCTCAATGCTTTTTGTTAAATACAGTATTATTGCAGGACAAGATGTTGGGGCCATGAATGCTGATCCAGCTAGAGTTATGGGTCAAGTGGTCACTGGGATTGGTTTTCTTGGCGCTGGTACTATTATGAACCGTGAAGGGCTAGTAGCAGGTTTGACTACAGCTTCAACAATTTGGGTGGAAGCTGCTATTGGGGTAATTATTGCGCTTGGCTATTTTTTAGATGCGCTTATATTTTCTATAATTGTCATTTTTATTTTGCAGATAGTAAGCAAAGTCGAGGTCTGGCTAAGACTAGCTAAGCGAGTCAAAGGCAGTGGTAGAGTGCGCGAGGGCGTTGCTAAGCATCCTCCTATAGATCAGTCATAAAAACCTATCTGTGCCTTGTTCTAGAACTTTGTAAACAGGTTTTAAAAACAAAAAAATCAGCCAAAGCTGATTTTTTTATTTTATTTCCTTCCGAAGAAAGAAAAATTGCCTAGCGCCTAACTATCTTTCCAGGCCGTCTCCAGCCAAGTATTGTCGTCGCAAACCGCCTTAACTATCGTGTTCGAGATGGGAACGAGTGTGTTTCAGTCGCATCGACACCAAACATAGATATTTATAGCAAGAAACAGGTAGTTTGCGCAAGTGCTTCAAGATATCTTAAGCTTCTCTGTGCTATTATCAGTCATCGTGGCTATTAATCCACTAATAAACTAACTCTTTGAAAGATTTAGCCAGTTTGACTGCCAGCTTATAGACTATAGAAGAAGGAATCAACAAAGTCGTAGTGATCTCCTTGATTACTACAATACAGAGGTCGATCACGCCTATTACTTACACCAAGACACATTACGTGCAGAGACTAGATCCGTATATAGTGAGCTGCTTGATCAGACACAGGCTCTACGGTCACAAGGTGTGGAAACCCTTAATAGGGCGTTTAGCTTTGGTCAAATCTGGGACAAAAGCAACTTAGTCAAATTATTACGTGGTACCAATATCTATAGTAATAAACATAAACCAGCGGACTTTATACGCCAAGCTCTTATAAGTATGGTTGCAAGATTACAAAAATTTATGTCTATGGTATCCAGCTTACCAGCTGACTTTGTACAAAATTTCAGCTGGGACCTTTGTCTTGACCATAATTCAACCCAAACTTGTTTAACTATTGGTTCAAACGACGCTTATAGTTTTAAATTTGTTAAAGAAGATTTTCAAGGACCCACCAGTCCTAGACGACAGTCTCAATCCAACAGGGAATCAGATCATAGTTACTCGATGACACTTAAGCCATTTAATCTCAAACTCACAAAAGAAATTATCATCGCAAAGGCTGATGAAGATGGTAACAATAAAGGTGGCTGGGAACCTGGGTCTTTTATCCATACCATTAGTCTGGATGAAGCCGATAAAATAGAGAGTGATAAAAATAGACATCCACTTGTTCTTGAAATCGGTGTCAGACTTGGATATTATGATCGACATGAACTATGGACAAAGGTAATTCATAAAGCTGACGAAGATTCAAGCGGTGAGGATATAGTTATAGAAGATAGGTTTCCCAATACAGATGCCTTCAAAAGAAGCCTTGATATAGACTTCCATAGTGGGTTTTTCCCACAAAGTGAATACGATTAAAACTCTATCTCTTAGAAAACTGGAATCTCTTACGGGCTTTCTTGCGACCGTATTTCTTAGACTCTTTGATTCTTGAATCTCTAGTTAGCATTCCTGCTGCTTTAAGAACAGTACGGTTGCCTTCTTTGTGAACTGAAAGTGCTTTGGCTACTGCTGAAGCTAGCGCGTCTGCTTGTCCAACCTTGCCGCCACCTTTGACATTAACAAAAATATCTAATTTATTTAAGTTGCCAGTCATTTCAAATGGAGCCAAAAATCTCTTCTTGAGTGATTCTCTGGCGCCGAAGTATTCTTCAAAACTATGTTTGCCGTTTACGATTACTTTACCTTCTCCCGACTTGATTCTTACGCGTGCGATTGCTCTTTTGCGTTTGCCGGTAACTATTTGGTTCTCTTGTGATTTTCTCATGTATATCCTTTACTATGCTGCCAATTGTGCCTCGTGAGGGTGTTCTGTTCCACTATAGATGTTGAGTTTGGTGATTAATCTTTCGCTCAATCTATTGTGTGGAAGCATTCCTTTAACGGCTCTTCTAATAATTTCGTTCGGTCTTCTTTGACGAAGACTTGCAAGTGTTTCAGTTTTGTGACCACCTATAAATCCAGTGTGTCTGTGATAAAGCTTGTCTGTTTCTTTTGCTCCACTCACTTTGATTTTGTCTGCGTTGATAACAACAATAAAGTCACCAACATCTTGATTAGGGCTAAACTCTGGTTTGTCTTTGCCTCTTAATGCATTAGCAATTTCTGTAGCCAGGCGGCCAAGGATTTTACCTTCTGCGTCAATCAGTCTCCATTTGCGAGTTACCTCGTGTTTGGTGAAAGTCTTGGTGTTTCTAAGTGATTGTGGGAGAGACATAAGAGGCAATTCTAGCAAAAACCTAGGCTCTTTGCTGTTTTTAAATAGTATTTTCATTATTCATGAGTTCAATACTGCCCTATCCCTTATGCTATAAGAATTAAGTTAGAGGAAGCTATGATGAAAACACATATAATTTTAGATTTTTACAAGACTGATAGAGATGTTATGGCAAAGACGGCTAATTTGAAAATAGCTATTGATAAAGCCTTGGTTAAATTAGGCGTGAGCCTTAATAAAGACAACTATATTCAATTTGAGCCTGAAGGAGTTACTGCGACTATCATTGCTGATGGTTTCCATTTTAGTATTCATACTTGGCCAGAATATCATTCTTGTGCCATTGATCTTTATACTGATCGTAAAGCTGATTTTGCTAGCGAACTCGCTGAGGCATTGGAGTTTGAATTCAATGCTGCTGAACACGACATGAAGGTCTTGCGCCGAGGACCTTCATTATTAAGCTAATTAATTGTCGTTGTTATTGAGCTTAGAAATTGAACGGATCGTAGTCGCGAGTTTGGCCATCTAATGAGAAACTCTCTTTAGTGAAAGGGTCGCTCCATCCAGTTCTAATGCCAGTTACAGCGCCGTTGAGAAGACCAGCAAGTGCACCAGAAACTCCACCAACAATAACCCCACTAGGTTTACCCACTAGGTTTCCAGCAAGATTGCTGTCCATACTGTCAGAGAATGATCCAGCGAGTTCACCACCTTTGGAAACACTACCTCTAACAAGACCAGAAATTGCACCTACAGGCAATGCAACTATCGTTCCAACAATTTTACAAATCAAATCATTAGAATGTTTTCCTTTAGGAGCTAAGTTTACAGGTTCTTTTTTTGTGATTACCTGTTGCTTTACTTCAGGAGCTTTTTTGGCAATTGGTTTAATAACTTCTTTTTCTATTTGAGCTTTCGCTTCTTGCTTATATTCTTCTTGAGCTCTGATACGATCAGCTTCCGCTTGTTTCCTATCATTCTCATCAACTTCAATAAATCTACTGATAACCCCTGCTTGTGCTTGCATTGTTGCTGCAGGCAGTAACGCAGAGAAAACCATCAAACTAAGTAATAACTTTAATATCTTTTTCATAGTTGAATATTATAACCTAAAGAATGATAGCCCCGGTTATAAAA
>JAQCFG010000004.1 GCA_027618255.1 Cyanobacteriota bacterium | reverse complement strand
TGACGAAAGTAATTTCATGGGTCCGGTGATTAGCGAGGCGCAAGCTAGTAAATTACTTCAAGCGCAAAGATCTTTAGCGACCAAGGGTGCAAAGGTTTTGCTAGAAATGAAACATATTGGCGGAGCTTTTGTTAGTCCAGGGATCGTTGATTGTACAGGGCTAATAGTGGCAGATGAAGAAAATTTTGGACCGCTGTTGAAAGTCTACAGAGTCAAAACCTGGGATGAAGCCATTGAGAAAGCCAATGACACAGAATATGGACTTAGCTCTGGTTTAATTAGCGACAGCCAAGAGCTCTATGATGACTTCCGTCATCGAATCAGAGCGGGACTTTGTAATTGGAATACGCAAATCACAGGAGCCACTAGTGCTGCGCCTTTTGGGGGTATAGGTTTAAGTGGAAACCATAGACCGAGCGCTTACTATGCTGCTGATTATTGCGCTTATCCAGTTTCTTCAATGGAGGTAGGTGAGCTTACATTGCCAGAGAAATTGAGTCCTGGAATTGTTTTGTGAAGCTATTTGTTCAGGATGACAGTTTTTTGAGTATTGCAAGACTCAAACTAACTCTCTCCTCAATAGAATCTAAACAAACAAACTCCTCTGCTGAGTGGATCTTGCCGCCTCGCACTCCAAGAGTGTCGATATTGACTAATCCATGTTCAAAGAGATTATTACCGTCACAGCAGCCGCCAGTGTCTTTTTTAGAAATGGAGATATTAAGTTCTTTGGCACAACTGGCTATTAAATCATAAAGCGCTTCGAGCTTGGCGTTGGGGATTTTGGGTTTGCGGTTGAATTTACCGTGCAGTTCTAGTTTGATATTTTCTGTTTGGTTGATTTTGTCGATGATTTTATTTAACTGATTCTCAACTATGATCATGTCTTCGTTGTTTTCGATTCTAATATTGATGCCAAGGCTCGCCAGCTCAGGGACTACGTTTAGAGGTCCTCCACCCTCTATTTTGCCAAAGTTGATGATGATGGATTCAGAGTTGAGCTTATTGGCTGCTTGAATAAAATCAGAAATTGCAAGAATAGCACTTGCTCCCTCGTTGAAGGCTCTGCCGACATGAGCTGCTTTACCATGAGCAATGAGAGTGAAGTTGCCCGCGCCTTTGCGGCGATAGGCTATAGATCCGTCTTCAAGTCCTGGTTCATAAATCAAACCAAGCTCATTGTTTTTTGCCAGCTCGGGAAATAGAGTTTGCGAACCTGGTGAACCAATCTCTTCGTCTGAGTTCAAGAATACTTGCCAAGCTATTTTGCCAGCATCTGCGCTTGCTTCAAACAACTCAAGTGCTTGCATCATTACTACCAAACCGCCTTTTAAGTCAGCCACCCCAGGCCCGTTTAAAATAGAGCCTGTCCGCAAAGTCCCACCTGCTGCGTTACGCTCGTGCTCGTCTCCGGGGGCATCAGTTCCAACTTGTTCACTTTTGCGTATGTAGTTACCCCTAAACAATTCCGGCTCAGTCAACTCAGCCTCCCCACTCTTCGCAAGCCTTGCATCTGGAAGCTTTTCGGATAGGCTCTGGATTTCAGTACAAGTCTGGAACTTGGAATCAACAGGATAGACCGTGTCCATATGCCCCATCAGCAAAATTGGTTTTGCGCCGGCATTGGCATTAATTCGTTTGATACTGAGAGCTTTGCCAAGTGGGATTTTGAGTTCTTGACCTTTGTTATCGACACTGATTTGATTAGGAAGCTCGATCTCCTCGATTTTTATATTTTTAAATCGTTTTTGATACTCAGCTTGGATTCTATTGGAGACCTGGGCGATGCCGTCTAAGTTATAAGAATGCGAGTTGATATTGGCTAGAGCCTTAATTAACTCAATTGCTTCTTGATAATGATTGCTCTTGTCTTGTTTATTGCTCAATCCTTATATTGTACGGTATTTTTGCTAGAATATTGCCAATGAAACTTTCTTACAACTGGTTAAACGATTTTGTTGATTTGAGCGATATTAGCTTAGAGAAATTAGCCGAGGAGCTTACCATGTCAGCTTTTGAGGTTGAAGGAATTGAGACTACTGGTAATGCACTTGCTGATGATGTGGTTCTTGGGCAAATCAAGGAAATTATTAAGCATCCAGAAGCGGATAAATTACAAATTACTCAAACACATGTTGGTTTTAATGAAGACGGAACAGAAAATATCCTGCAAATAGTTTGCGGCGCGTCTAATATTGCTGTTGGGCAATTGGTGCCAGTAGCTACGGTTGGCTCCAAGGTCATCAATAGACATGACGGGACTGAGTTTCAAATTAAAAAATCCAAGATCAGAGGAGTTGAGAGTCTGGGTATGCTTTGCTCGCCTGATGAGCTAGGACTTTCTGAGGCTACTGTTACCAAGATCAAAAAAAAACAAGGCGATGGAATTTATATCCTAGATACTAGCGAGAAGATAGCTACGCCGATCGCCAAAGTATTAAACCAAAAACAAGACTATGTGCTTGATGTTGGCGCAAGAAGCAATCGCGGTGATGCTCTCTCTGTCTACGGACAGGCGCGTGAGATAGCAGCCATCTTTAAAAAAGACTTGAAAACTACTAGGCTTGGTAAAAATCAATTTGACACTTCAGTAAAATCAATCAAGCCAGAAATCACCGACACCAAGGATTGTCAGCTTTTTTATACTATCGCTATTGAAGGTATCGAGATCAAAGAATCGCCACAATGGTTGCAAGATCGTATTAATGCAATGGGCATCAACTCAATTAATAATGTAGTTGATATTAGTAACTATGTTTTGCTTGAGCTCGGTCAACCAATGCATTTCTATGATAGAGCCAAGATCGTTGGAGATAGTTTGACAGTAAGGCGCGCTCAAGCAGGCGAGAAGATATTGACTCTCGATGAGAACGAAGAGGAGCTAAGTGAAATTAATTTAGTGATCGCAGATGCCAAGGGACCAAGTTCTCTTGCTGGTGTCATGGGTGGTATGGACTCTTCTATTAGTGATACGACTAGAGATATTGTGATTGAAGTTGCTGTCTTTGATCCAGCGACAGTGCGCAAAAGCTCAAGAGCTGCTGGTATTGAATCAGAGTCTAAGCGCAGGTTTGAGCGTGGTGTTGATAAAGAGATGAGCAAGACGGCTTTGCTTAGAGCCGTAGATCTATTGAAAGAATTAGCATCTCCAGCGGGAGCCAAGTTGAAGATCGGAGAGATTTTAGTTGCTGGTTCTGAGAAGATATTGGAGCAGTCAGTGACTTTGAGAATTACAGAAATTAAGCGACATCTTGGAATTGAGATTGAATCTAAACAGGTAATTGATTTACTTGCTAGGCTCGGTCTTAAATTTCAAGGTGGTTCAGACTCCAAACTCAAATTTGCTATTCCTAGTTTTAGGCAAATGGATATAACAAGAGAAGCAGACCTGATTGAAGAATTGGGTAGACTCTACGGCTTTAGTAATATTCCGGCTCAAAAACCTGCATCAAGTGTTTCTGCGCTGCAAGAGCAAGATCAAAAACAAAAAATAATGGCGAGATTACGCCAGGCTTTTGTCGCTTCTGGTTTTGCTGAAGCCTGCTTGAGTAGCTTGATTGGTGATAGTTTGACGGATTTGGATGCAATCCCTGCCAAACTCACTCAAGTCAATCGTGGTAACTCAATAGCGATGGATAATCCATTGTCGCGTGAGCATCGTGTTTTGAGACAATCGATGTTGCCTGCTTTGATTCAAGCAGCAAGTCGCAATTATGCTTATGACAAAACCATAGATATTAAATTATTCGAGCTTGGCAAGATCTACCATTTTGTCGGTGATGCCGCTACGACAAGTGACTGTGATGCTCGGGAAGAAAATAAAGTCGGAGCCATTATGGTTAAGACTGAAGCCGATTGGACTCAAAGCAAGTCTAAGACTTTGGCTGAGAACTTCTTTTATTTCAAGACTATAATTGAGAATCTTTATCCAAGAGCGAAGTTTCAAGCGATTGGTCCGGTTGAAGATTTAGAGCTAGGATCATTTGTACACCCGGGAATATCTGCAACAGTGTTTCAGGATAATCGTTGTATCGGACTGATTGCAAAATTGCATCCGAGTCTTGCTGCTGAGTGGGATTTGCCTGATGAGACTTATGTCTTAGAAATGGATCACCCCAAATTGGTACAAGTTAAGTTTAAGCCTATTGCTTCAACTCCAATTACAGAAAGAGATATAACTGTTGACAGTGATGATGAGACTAATTGCGAAGTGATTTTGTCCATGATTGAACGATCTAAATTAACTAACCTTAAAGCTATTAAATTATTGAGTCTTTATCGAAGAACAGACGAAGATGTAATTTCGAAGAGTTCTACTTTTAGACTGAAGTTTCAGTCAGAGACTGAAACATTGAGTGGCGAAGTGATTGATCAGGAGATTGCAAAATTGAAGAACAAGCTTGAAGCTGAATTGGGTGTTGCTTTTAGGGCTTAGTTGTTAATACATCATTGTGAGTATTGTGCCAAAATCAGGCTTCGGTGTTAAGATATGAACATGCTGCGTAATAAAGAAGTAAGGTTTGGTTTCTTAGCTCAGGCTCTTTTGCTCACGGTTTTGTTTACAGCACCAATGCCATTTTTGTTGCAATGGACGAAAGCCATTCCACTAATTAGTTTAGTACTTGGTGAAGTTAGTTTAATATTTTTGTTTCTTCTTGCAACCATGCCTAAGTCAAGTATGCGCAAGATTACCAAGGTTGGAGTTTACTATCTATCTTTTATTGGTACAAGTTTTGCAGTTTTGAGTTTTGTACCTTTTGATATTAATCACAAACTTTTTGCTTTTAATGAAGCTAGTCTGGGACTACCTAGTTCTGTCTCTGTGAATATACTTGGGATTATTGTTTTGAATCTCGTTGCCTCACTGGCTTTTGGCTTGGAGCTTAATCGCCATGGACCAGAGGCTCAAGTTGAAGTAGCATCCAGTACGGGCTCGCTTTACGAACTCTATCTAGAGGATTATGAACAAAGCAATAATAAAGAAGAAACCAAACTTGGTAGTATTGAAAGAGCTTTATTAGAGAATTTGCATCCTGATATTACTAGTGCAATTTGTGTTGACAAAGATGGTAATAGTTTGACTAGTACTTTTTTTCAGTGGAATGGAATGCCGCAAGAAACTCTAATTTCTGCTTTTGCGGATCATAATACGATCGGTAGAGATATTAATGGTTCTTCTTTATGTCAGTTGCTACTGAAGGATAATCAACATTGGTATATGGTTTCAAAATATCGTGGTAAGTATTTACTCCTACAAGCTGCTAATAAAAATACTGCGCCTTTGATGGATACAGGTTATAAGGTGTTCAAAAGTTGTGAAGCGGGTATAAAATAGATATATGATCAAGAAATTTCTACAGTTAGTTTTAGATACAGGGGCTAGTGATTTACATATTTCTGCTGGTGAACCGCCGATGCTTAGAATCAATGGTGTTTTGCAGAGAACCGATTTTGCTATTTTTGATAAAGAGCAAGTCAAAAAAGTTTGCTATAGCTTTCTTACTGAAAAACAAGCCAAGACACTTGATGAAACTAATGAGCTTGATCTTTCTCATGGTATCGATGGCATGGGTAGATTCAGGATCAATGTTTATAAAGATAGGCTTGGCTATGCTGCAGCTTTCAGAATTATTACTGAGAATATTCCTTCACTTGAGCAGTTGGGTTTGCCGGCTACCACTAAGGATGTCGCCAAATTGCCAAGAGGTTTAGTTTTGGTTACTGGACCAACTGGTTCTGGTAAGTCAACTACATTAGCTGCAATTATGGATTGGATTAATACTCACAGAGCTGAGCATATACTAACTATTGAAGATCCAATTGAGTTTGTTCACAAATCCAAGAAAAGTCTGATTAACCAAAGAGAGGTTGGAGCAGATACTTATAGCTTTAGTGCTGCTCTCAAATCAGCTCTACGTGAGGATCCTGATGTGATCTTGATTGGTGAGATGCGTGACCTTGAAACTATTTCACTGGCAGTTACTGCAGCTGAAACAGGACACTTGGTTTTTGGTACTTTGCACACTAGCTCCGCTGCTACAACTATTGATAGATTGGTTGATGTTTTCCCGCATGAGCAACAAGCACAAATTAGAATTCAATTAAGTGGCTCACTC
This sequence comes from Cyanobacteriota bacterium, assembly GCA_027618255.1. NCBI lineage: Bacteria > Bacillati > Cyanobacteriota > Cyanobacteriota bacterium. The sequence goes on along the minus strand of JAQCFG010000004.1, from coordinate 49,919 downwards.
AAGGCTGTGCTGTCTCAAACTCTACTTCCAAAGAAAGATGGTAGCGGTAGATGCATGGCTATGGAGATCATGACTGTGACTCCTGCTATTTCCAACTTGATTCGTGAAGGCAAGACTTCACAAATATATTCTGCAATTCAAACTGGCCGTAAGGAAGGTATGCAAACACTAGAATCTTCACTTGCTGATCTTTATAAACAAGGACTTGTTAGAATTGAGGATATTATTGCTAAGAGCTCCAAGGCCGATGAGTTGCGCAATTTACTTGGTTCTGATGTGATTACTCAAGAGTTGCTGGCAGCTGGTTAGAGCATAACTAGATTTAAGATATTATGTGCAAGCTGAGGTTCTCCTTGTATTTACTAGTGATTCCAGGTATGGGGTTTTTGTGATACCCGGGGTGGGGTTTGATTATTGATTTTTAATAGACTGGAGGGCATTAACTCGGTAAAATAATAATCAATGGTTCTTCCTGGTTTGATTTTATTTACTCTTTATTTATTGCACATGATTTTTTATGCGCCTGGTAATTTAGTGGATTGGCAAATTCGTTTGTATATGACACTCGGTTTATTGCGCATTGATAATTATCGCAAGGAAGCTGTCCAGCCTAATAGTCTTGATGTGCATATGGCTAGAGACTTTGCTAGGCAAATGGCAGATGGAAGTTTTGAAACTTTTGAAGCGGATTTTATTATGCTTAATCCTGGTGAGTTTGTACTTGCAACTACTGAGGAGTATTTTTATTTTCCTAGTTATATTCATGGAGTGCTGCAAGGCAAAAGCTCTTGGGCAAGGCTTGGACTCTATGTTGAGTCTGCTGGTTTGTTTGATAGCGGTTTTCAGGGTGAGGCGGTTGTTGAATTAACTAATCAAGGCAAGACACCTTTGGTCTTACAATCTGGCAAAGCAATTGCACAAATGATTTTTGCTAAGAATTTGTTTGTTGCTAATCCTTACGGTAAGAAAAAACATGGTGCGAGTAATTACCAAGGACAACGAGGTGCAAGGCAAAGTGCACTTGATAGAGTTATTGCCAAGGATCGTAATAAGCAAGATGAGCTGAGTGTTGCCAGCAAGGCTGAGCTTAACTAAATGTCCATCAAACCCTTAACTGCATTTGCTTTGAGTCTTGGGCTTGGAGTAAGTCTTGCTGCAGAGGAAACGCCTAGGGCAGAGACCACTAAGCCAGCAGCTCCGATTCATGAGCTTCATCAAGCTCCGGACCTAGCTGATTTGGCTTTACTTAAAGACAAGGTTATTGGATTGAGAAAACATCTTGAGACTTTTGCTGCTAAAGATTTACGTGAGGAGCTGAGTCTTTTAGTTGACCTATTTCAAGCAGAATCTATAATTTCTGCTGATGAATCTAGAGATATTAAAACTGTTTTAATTGCGAGGACTAGTGATGGTGAATTAGTAGATCTTGCTTCTAATCTTTGTGATACCTTTGATTTTAGTTTAGGAAAGGCTATTCAAGAATACAAAGCAACTAAGACTCATGAGATCACTCTCAAAAGAGAAAGATTGGAAAAAATTAATAGCAAGTATATTTTATTAGATAGTATTGCTGCTTTGAATTTATATTTTACACTTTTTGATCCAGCTAAGTACCATCAATTCAAGTATGAAGTTGAAAATAGTTTTAGGTCTAGAGAGGATCATAGCAATGTCGATAATGACCTGAAGCGATTGGAATGGCTGCAATTCAGGATGTTTGCGGCAAAGAAAGGCGCTCAAGTTGCTCAAGGTAGTTCTGTTGAAACTCATCAGTTTGAATATCAGAGGTCCAAAGTATAAGAGCTGATTCACCATCGCTCTCGTAATAATTCTTTCTAATCCCTTGTTGCTGAAAATCATAACGAGCGTAGAGCTTTTGGGCAGCGGCGTTACTTAACCTAACCTCAAGACTAATAGATTTGATTTTGGCAGCTATGGCATCAGCAATAAGTGCGATGATAATTGATTCAGCGATTTTGTTACGGCGATAATCTGGATCAGTGCCAAGAGTCATGATGTGCATCTCGTCGAGCACGTGCCAGGCGCCGCCGTAACCTAAGACCTCACTAGTGTCTTCACCTGCTTCATCAAGTCTGGAAGCCACAAAGTAAACTGCATTAGGGTTAGCTAGCTCATTCGTAAAAATATTGCGGGTCCAATGCATCTCACCAAATACAATTGGGTCAAGTTCTGTAACTCTGTCTACGTCACTAAGATACATCTTGCGGATGCAGTAGCGAGGGTTGGCTGCAAGGCTTGCTTTAGCTTGATCTACAACTTTGTTCATCTTGCACCACCTTGCGAGGCTGACAGATCCAAAAGCTCATTCAGCGGCTTCATCACAAAATCACGCTCCTGCATTCTTGGATGCGGCAATATCAATCTCTCTTCGTCCATCTCAAGATCACCAAAGCGAAGAATATCGATATCAAGTTGGCGCGATAATTTGCGACCTCTTGAATTGCGATCTGGGTCAATATGAATTTCAAGGTCTAATACAAAATCAAGTAATTGAATTGGATTGAGACTAGTTTGGATTTCGATAACTGAATTAAGGAAGTCTTGAGGACCAGCACCCTCAATTGCGGGGTTGTCGTAATGACTGGACTGAGCAATTACTGAAATAGCAGTGTGATTATCAAGTAATTCGATTGCTCTATTAAGATGATCTGCTCTATCGCCAAGATTAGACCCTAAGCCAAGGTAGGCTGTAGTAAAATTGTTTTTGACATGATGTTGAATTTGGTCCAAAGTTTTAGCCCTGCGTTAGCAATTATAGCTTTTTTCTTTGGTAGTTTTGCCAATGTTTTGATTTATAGAGTGCCACTTGGCCATTCGATACTCACGCCACGCTCATACTGCCCAAGTTGCGGTCATCAACTTCTTTGGTATGAGAACATTCCACTAGTAAGTTATGTTTTTCTCAAGGGTGCTTGTAGCCAATGCAAAACAATCATTCCAATTACTTATCCCATTGTTGAAGCAATAGTTGGGATGCTCGGTATTTTTATGCTTGAGCATGTTGCAAGTCTGCAAGAATATTTTTTCACTTTGATTTTAATTACCATTGCTGTTGCACTTGGTTTTATTGATGTCAAGCATCATCGCTTACCCCATGCCCTTACTTATACTGGAACTATTTTTGTGGTTTTGTATATTTCACTATTCTCTAGCCCTTTTTATGATTCGGTTCCAGCCTATACCAAACTACCAGATGCATTGGGGGAATTAGCAACTGGGATTGGTTATTATGGCTTAAGTATTTTGGTGATTGATGCTTTGACTCATACTGCTAATTTATTTTATTTTAAAGAGAAAGCTCTACATATTGCAAGTTCTGGAATTTGTTTTAGGAATGAATTTTTGGCTAAGTATGTGACTTGGCTCTATTTGATTTTGACAGCGATTGAATTATTTTTGGCTTATAAATATCCACTAACTATCTTTTTCTGGTTCAATCTTGCACTCGGCTTGTCTTATTTGGTTAATGAAATTTGTATCGATTATGTTTTTGCAAATCAGGGCGCAGAAGAAACAGATGAACAGACTTTGACTGTTTTTGGTGGAGGCGATGCTAGTTTTCTTGCTTTGATGGCTTTAGCCTTGGGGCCGGTAATTGCGCTGATGGTTTTTATTGTGGCTTGCTATATTGCTTTGTTTCAAGTGATCCTCGGTAAGATAAAATCGTTTTTCTCCAAGGATTCAGTTAAGCTCACATCGAAATACACCCCATTAGGAGGTGCATTGGCTTTTGCATTTATTGCTGCTATGATGATTTTGGAAACTCGTTTCTGATATGAGCAAAGATAACCTAATACTAGACTTCAGTGAAGAATATATAACTATGCAATGTCGCGGCATTGAGTTTAGTTCTGATATCAGTTGCGAATATTTTTGGAATAATACAGACGATGCAGTTGAGCACCTTAAATCAGAAATAAGTTCTAAGGGATTTATTAGTTCTGACTTGATTATCAGTTTGCCTATTACTTGTATTAATTATCAAATAGTTACTTTGCCTGACAATGTTTCTGACAAAGAGAAGTTGGTTTTTCTTGGTCTTGAGTTGAATCATAAACTCATTGGTAAGAGATTTGGTATTCGTAGGCTAGATGTTACTGGAAGAGTAGAAGCTGATCAAGAGCTTTGCGATTATATTGTACTTGCTCCAAAGGCAGAAGCATATGCCAAAGTTGCACAACTTGCAAAAGCACTTGAGCGCAATATTGCAATGATAGTACCGAGTTTCACTTTACTTGGTGCTGAGCGCCACAATGAACTTCGTGCTACAGCTTGGCTTGGTGATGATCGAACTGAGATAGTTATTTGGGGTAAAGACAACCCATTAGCTCTTGCTTATATTCCTAATACTGGAAATCAAATCGGTGACGTCAATAGATTTATTGTTGAATATTTTGATCACGTTGATGATTTAAGTCTTTCTATGGTTTATCTCTTTGGACCGAAGATGAGAGATGAATCTCTTGGCTTTGCTTTGAGTTACCCTCATGCAATTTTTGCCGATCCAGTTAAATATTTATCACGTAATTTGCATAAAGCTCCCGAGCAACTCAATATTGCCAATATTACAAAGTTGCCGAAACCATCACTGGCATTGACTCCGCGTAATTTAACTTATCTTGGTTCTGCTCTTGCAGTTGTAATTCTGGTTTTCTTGACGGTGTTTACTCAAGCGGGCACTCTTCGCGAGAAAGGCAAACTTGCAGTACTAGAAAGAAAATCAAGTAGCTATCGTAAACAAATCACTACTTACAAAAGACTCGAACAAGAACAGGCTGAATTGAATGCTGAGCAAGATTTTTATATGGGGATCACCAAACGTAGAACTCCCTGGGCAACGATTCTTGAAGACCTTAGTGATTTAACACCAGCTGAAATGTGGTATGAGAGAGTGAACGCAAGCAAAAGCAAAATTTTGCTTCTTGGTAAAGCAAGATCAACCGAGGATGTTTCAGATTTATCAATCAACCTCAATAATAATTCGCATTACTTCCATGATGCTTTGATTATTGGTACTCGCGATTATGAAGACGAGTCGAATGCAAAATATAGCGAATTTCAACTTCAAGCTAAATTAAAATCTCCAACAGGAATGTTTACTGAAGAGAATAACTAAATTTGCCAGTTCAGGGGTTTTTACCCATAAACATTAGGTTCTGAGAATGATAGGATTTCATTGGATCCGGGAGCTTGTCGGAGAATTCAAGAGCAAGGCATGCGCATAACACTTGATTGGATTATTCTGACAACCTAATAGGTTTTACTATTCAATGATTGCCACCTCATCATCAAGTGCAGCTACTACGTACAAAGAGGCCGAGAACTTACTGGGTATTAGGGAGCTTTCTGCCAAAGACAGGATTAGTTTTACAAGTTTGGTCGGCTGTTCTCGATCTAGAGTTGCCATTGCCTCTTGTCCTCGGGATAAAGATGCAAGTGATAAAGACAATATCAAATTACATCAAATTGAACTGACTGGTGCTAATCAATGTGACACAGTCAAAATTATTTTAGATATTTTTCAGACGCTGTCAACGAAGGGACTTGAGATTGCCAACTTCAATTTCCCTGGTTTTGCTGTGCAAGAAGATCCCGAGAAAGCTGAAGCTATTATTCAAGCTAAAATCCCAAATCTTAGTCCAGGTTTGTATGCTGTTGCTAATGTTGATTTAACGGATATTGATGGCAAGACCCCGCTGCATCCAAGCTCTAATCATTTAATTGATCTGCCGCAAGAATTACACCAGAGAAGTCCAGATCGACGGCTTGTCTTTATTGATTCTTTTAACCCTCCATCAATGCCTTATACACTTGGTGCAGGTAAAGATCTGACTGTCCATATTTGCAATGATTCTGTGCGCACAATGCTAGGAGCCTTGTGCTCAGTGCACGATAAACGAATTCAGCAGATGATTCAAGAAGACAAGATTGCTAGTGTTGGTGGTTTCATTAATGGCACTGGATTTGGATTTGGTATCGGGCGCAATTATAATCCAAGAGCAGTTCGTTTTAATGAAGTCGTGAATGATGAACTTGGTTACCAATCTCTCCCTGACTTTCTTGTTGGACCACTTGATAGATTAGAAGGTGACAATAAGCCGGTTGAAGTTGAGCAGTGTTTTGCTGGTGGACAAGAAGCCGTAACGGACTTTGCAAGGCTCAAGGGAGTTCGTCGAGAGATTGCGATTTTGTATAATACGCTCTATTCAAAAATTAATCAGCCCAAAGAACGAGATGACTATTTACAAAGACTTGCGATTTACTATAATGATGCAGCTGAAAAATATAAACTAGACGCTCATATTACAGTAGAAGATATCAAGGCAAGTAAACTCTACAAGGCTTTTGAATCAGGAAAGGCAACTGCAGAATTTGTGATTCCTACTAATAAACAAGTAGTTGATTTTGCTAGTGCTGATTATGGCGGTGTCGACAAATTTACGCATATGTTGATACTGAATTTGTTTGCTAGGCAAGGTGAACTGATTGCAAGAACATACAAGAGTGAAATCCAGCAGATGAAACTATTGGCAATTGCTGGAAATCATGTTATCGATAGTTTGGATAGATTGAAATCAATGAGGGAAGCATTTATGAGGCCGTTGTTGGTTATAAATCCTGAACTTCATCTCTTCTCGCATGCTTTGCATGGCTCTGAAGGACTTGAAAATATGGCTGTTGATATGCTGAGACTGTCTGCTGGATTGGTTCCACATCAAGAACAGCCTGTGCCAATTCAAATTCGCCCGACTAGCCAGACGGGTATATTAGGACGAACTTGGGCTTGGATTAAGTCACTTTTCGGGGCTTAATTAGCTCAGCAAGTACAGATGATACTTGCTTGTCTAGAAGATCAACACGTGCAAAGACAAGTCGATACGTAGATTGAGCGACAGATACCAGGGTCTGGAGGAAGACAATCAGAATAAAACATTAATATGTATATGACTTATTGTTTCTCGCTTCCATAAAGACCTAGAATATATAGATATAGACGTCATCTAGCGCTCTGCGCGCTGGAATAAACGTTAGATCTAAAGGATAATAAAATGGCACGTAAAATTAAGTACGAAGATTATAGAAATATTGGGATTGCTGCGCACATTGATGCTGGTAAAACTACTACAACTGAGAGAGTTTTATTCTTCTCGGGCAAGATTCACAAAATTGGTGAAGTTCATGAAGGTACATCAGTTACTGACTGGATGGAACAAGAGAAAGAGCGTGGTATTACGATTACTGCAGCGGCAATTTCAACAGAATGGAAAGGCAAATTTATTAATCTAATTGATACTCCGGGTCACGTTGACTTTACGATTGAAGTTGAACGTTCTATGCGTGTGCTTGATGGTGTGATTATTTGTTTGTGTTCAGTTGGTGGTGTTCAACCCCAAACTAAAACAGTTTGGAGACAAGCTGATAGATATAAAGTTCCACGTCTCGTTTTTGTAAACAAAATGGATAGACAAGGTGCTGATTTCTTTAGAGTTGTTAAACAACTACAGAAAGAGGTTCGTGTGAATGCCAGACCACTACAGTATCCTATTGGTTCTGAAGATCAATTCAAAGGTATTGCAGATTTGCTTGAGAAAAAAACATATGTCCATAAAGATGATGTTGGATCTGATATTGAAATAACAGATGGTTTCCCTGCTGATATTGCTGATGAGTGTGCAGTATTGAGAACAGAATTAATTGAGTCAATTGCAGAAAACGATGATGCGATGATGAATAAATATCTGGAAGAAGGTGAAGAGGCGTTTACTGTTGAAGAACTTAAAACAGGACTTCATAATGCAGTTGCTAAATTGCAAGTGATTCCTGTTCTTTGTGGTTCAGCTTTTAAAAATAAAGGTGTTCAAAAATTACTTGACGCTGTTATTGATTATTTACCTAATCCTCTTGAAGTAGAAGCTATTAAAGGTTTGGATCTGAACGATAATGAAGTTACTCGTGAATGTGATGACAATAAACCAATGGCTGCTCTTGCATTTAAAGTAATGACTGACCCGTTTGTTGGACGTCTTACTTTTATTAGAATGTATTCTGGTGTAATCAATTCTGGTTCTTACGTTTATAACGCAAGCAGACGCGGCAAAGAACGTGTGTCACGTTTGATCAAGCTTCAGTCTGATGATAGACAAGAGATTGAAGATATTCGTGCTGGTGATATTTGTGCGGTTGTTGGTTTTAAAGATACAACTACTGGAGATACTATCTGTGATGAGAAGAATCAAGTTATTCTTGAGTCACTTCACATCCCTGAGCCGGTTATTTCAGTTGCTATTGAGCCAGCTACTAAAGTAGACCAAGAGAAACTATCTTCAGCGCTTCACAAGTTGGCTGAAGAGGATCCTACCTTCAGAGTGAAAGTAGATCACGAAACTGGTCAAACAATTATTTCTGGTATGGGTGAGCTTCACTTGGAAATTCTTGTAGATAGACTCAAGCGTGAATTCCAAGTAGACGCTACTGTTGGTAAGCCGCAAGTAGCTTATAGAGAGAGTATCCGCAAACCTGCTACTGTTGATATGAAATATGCTAAGCAGTCTGGTGGTCGTGGTCAATATGGTCACGTTGTTATTGATTTTGAACCAGCTCCAATTGGTAAGAAAGAAGATGGCGAAGAGCATCCTCCACTTGTATTTATCAACAAGATTGTTGGTGGTATTATTCCAAAAGAATATATTCCAGCTGTTGAGAAAGGTATCAAAGAAGCTATGGCAGGTGGGGTATTGGCTGGTTACGAAGTACTTGGTGTACAAGCAACGCTTAAGCATGGTTCTTACCATGATGTTGACTCGAACGAGATGGCATTTGGTATCGCTGGATCTATGGCGCTTAAAGAGGGTGTTGCAAAAGCAAGTCCTGCAATTCTTGAGCCTGTAATGAAAGTAGATATTGAAGTACCTGAAGAATTTATGGGTGATGTTATCGGTGATATCTCTGCAAGACGTGGACGTATTGATAAGATGGAAACAGACAAAGGACTTTCACAAGTTGCTACTGTAGTGCCTCTTGCAAATATGTTTGGTTATGCTACTGATATTCGTAACAAAACTAAAGGTCAAGGTACATTTACTATGGAGTTCTTGGCTTACGAAGAAGTTCCTGCTAATGTGGCTGAAGAGATTAAGACTGGCAAACAAAAAGCCACCGCATAATTTAGAGCTGGGTCTTTTGTGATTTAACATCGTTACGCGAGTTCTCATGTGTGTAAACACATGAGAACACGCCCCTGCGGGGCTTCGCAAGCCTTGTTAAATCAAACAAATACCGCATCTCTAAATTGTCGTTAGTCGGGCTGTCATCCTGAGAACTGAACGAAGTGAAGGACGTTAGGATCACAGTGAAGTAGAACCTGCTACAATCGTCTCATGCCAAAAGTCCTAGTGATCGACAACTACGATTCCTTCGTCTACAACCTCGTCCAGTACTTCGCTGAGCTTGGTGCTGAGACTATCGTTTGGCGTAACGATGAGTATCCTATCGATCAAGTTGTTAATGAAGTAGCAAAGGTGAAGCCAAGTCATATACTTATTTCTCCTGGTCCAGGCAAGCCTAAAGACTCAGGAATTAGTCTTGAGATTATCCGTGAGTTCAAGGGTAAGATTCCTATTTTGGGAGTTTGCCTTGGCATGCAAGCGATGGGCGAGCTGCATGGAGCTAAAGTAGTGCATGCTCCAGAATTAATGCACGGCAAGACTAGTGAAATAACTCATATGGGCACTCATGCCATTTTTAAAGATATACCAGAGACCTTTATTGCGACTCGTTATCACTCTCTTGTGGTTGATAGAGCTAGTTTAGATGCTGCTCCACAGCTTGTTTTAGAAGCAGAGGTTGATGGGATTGTTATGGCTTTAAGTCATAGAGATTATCCAAGTTTGATTGGAGTGCAATATCATCCAGAGTCTATTTTGAGTGAGTATGGACATAAATTACTAAGTAATTTCCTTGAAATTGCCTAGTAACTTATGGCAGCAAAGCTGCCTGTTTGTGGAGCCTGCAGCTCCTGCATGCGCCTACTAAAGTAGGCTGTTTGTGCTCGTTTTACTCGCTGCTAGGATTTGAAAATTTATGTAGGTTGCCCATCATGAGGCCAAAGCCTTGTGCCAAGGTCTTGTACTCTTTTTATCAAAGCTGTTATAGTTTGGATAAAAGGGTCTTCGATTTGATTATTTTCTTGAAAGAGGCTATAGTGTAATTGACTAATGAAGGCTAATACTGGACCTGATACATTTAGTAATTTTTTGAGATATGGATCTTCTGCGCTGACTTCAGCATCTATTAGTTCAGTTCTGAGGTTTAATATTTTATCTACTGCATCTAAAAAGTCAGCAACTGATTTTTCAATAGTGGCAAAAATAATAGCATAATGCCTTGTGCTGCAAGGAGCGTTAGCGACCACAAACAGGCAGCTTTGCTGCCGCAAGCAGAGAACGATAGTGAACACAAGCCGATATTATGGCTTGCTTTGCAAGCTATAATATCTTTTGCATGCTCGTTCTTGGTGTAAATACAGGTACCTCCGTCGATGGAGTGGACTTTAGCTTAGTTGATTGGGATTTGAATGATCTCAAGAACTATCGTATTGTCAAAGAACAGAGTTATCAATTTGATCCACAGGTAAAACATGATGTTGAGATCTTAATTGGTAAGCAAAGAGGCAGCCTTGAAGAGATTTCTAATCTCAATTTCCTTTATAGTCAGTTTATTGCAGCTTTGGTTCGAGAGTTTCAAAAAGATATCACTGAAAAAATAGAATTGATTGGCATGCATGGACAAACTATTTTTCATGGTGAGAAGAGCACCTTTCAATTGGGTAATCCTAGTATCGTTGCCGAACTTACTGGTATCAGTACTGCTGCTGATTTTAGGTCTGCTGATATTGCAGCTGGTGGTTGCGGCGCACCTTTAACAAGCTATCTTGATCATATTGTAATTCGCTGCCAGACTGAGTCAAGGGCGACACTCAATCTTGGTGGTATCGCCAATATTACGGTGATGCAGGTTGGACAAGATACCATTGCTTATGATACGGGTCCGGCGAATACCTTAATTGATTTACTCAGTAGAAAATTATTCCATATGGATTTTGATAAGGATGGCAAGATTGCAGCAACTGGTAAAGTTGATGTTAGTTTTGTTGATAAATTAATTTCTAAAACAGCGTACTTTGATCAGTCTGCCCCAAAATCTACGGGGCGTGAATTATTTGATGAGAAGTATGCTGATAAATTTCTTGATCTTGGTAACAAAGACAATATCTTGGCAACTGTGACTTACTTTACTGCTAAGACCATTAGTAATGAGCTGCAAAAATATAATTTAAAGAAGGTATATATTTCTGGCGGAGGGATGCGTAATAAATTCATCATGGAAAACCTTAAGCAATTGAATCCAGACGTAGAATTCTTGTCTCATCGTGAATTTAATATTAATTGTCAATACAAAGAAGCTATATTGTTCTCCTTGCTAGCATTTACCTGTTATCATAAGATACCGAATAACCTTACTAGTTCAACGGGTGCAAGACGTGCCACAATTCTAGGGGTTTTAGCGCAGAGATAAATATATGACAACATCAAAGAAGAACTCACTTACCAAAATTGTAGCGACACTGGGACCATCTAGTGACAATGAAGCTACTATTCGCAATATGATCGAAGCAGGTATGAGCGTTGCTCGAATCAATTGCTCACATGGAGATTGGCAAGATCGCAAAGACAGAATCGAACTTATTAGACGTCTTTCTATTGAATACAAAAGACCAATCGGAATTTTGGTTGACTTACAAGGTCCCAAAATTAGAACTGGAACTTTACCTGAGGGTGGAATTGAAATTTCTATTAATGAAACTATCGTATTGACTGTCGATGAGTCGGCAGCTGATTATAAGGCTAACCCTCGCAAAGTTTTTATTCGTAACTACCCAGAATTGCCTACTGAAGTGACTCCAGGACAGAGAATCCTTTTGGATGATGGTCTTTTGAGATTAGAAGTTGTTTCTATTCAAGATAGTGATGTGATCACTAGAGTGATGGTAGGCGGAATACTGAAGTCTAACAAGGGTGTTAATTTACCTGAGTCCAAACAATTGGGGCTTGTTGCCATCACTGCTAAAGATAGAGCAGATATTGTAGAAGCCGTTAAAGTAGGTGCTGATTTTATCGCATTGTCTTTTGTTAGACAAGCGGCAGATATTATTGAGCTGAAACAATTAGTTAATGCTCAGAAGCCAGCATGTCCAATCAAACTGATTGCCAAGATTGAAAAACCTCAGGCGATGGAACACCTTGATGAAATTCTTCAAGAAGTAGATGGAGTTATGGTTGCTAGAGGAGATCTAGGGGTTGAATTAGAGCCTGAGAAAGTGCCTTTGTTACAGAAAAAAATTATTCGTGATGCCAATCTTCGTGGCAAGTTTGTGATTACTGCAACTCAAATGATGGAATCGATGATCAATAGTCCGTTTCCTACTAGAGCTGAAGTGAGTGATGTTGCCAATGCCATTCTTGATGGTACAGATGCCGTGATGCTTTCTGGGGAAACTGCTGCTGGAGCTTATCCTGTTGAAGCTGTCAACTATATGCGCAAGGTCGCTCTTGAAGTTGAAACTGGCGGTGATATTCAAGTTGCTCAAAGAGATATTCACGACGGTGATTATACTGAGGATGAAGTAAACTATATTGCAATCGCTCAGTCGATTAACAATTTTGCCAAGATTGCTCATATTAAAAACATAGTGGCGTTTTCTTGTTCTGGTAGAAGTATTCAACGTATTTCAAAATTGAGACCCAAGGCTAATTTAATTGCAGCTACTACTTATGAGCATACCTATCGTTACCTTTCGATTATTTGGGGAGTGACTCCTATCTATTTTGATAGAGTTCATAGAACAACTCAAACCATTATGAATATTGAAGATAGGCTGATTGGCGATGGTTATATAGAGAAGGGTGAAACTATTGTTATTACTGGTGGTATTCCAATTGCGGCAAGAAGTACAGCGAACTTCCTTAAAGTACACAAGTGTGATGGCTCAATGAAAGAACAGATTAAAACACAAGAAGAAAGATTTAAAGACTGTCTTGTGAATAGTTAGAACATACTTATTATTCCTTGATGATCCATGCTTGTACCCCTAAGTGTTCATCAAGATTGCTTTCGATAGCAAAGTCATTCCAGTTATCTTCATTATAGATATTCACTGCTTTGCTGGGTATTGTTTTTGTGTGCTGTTTGTGAACTATGATTTCTGGAGTGAGTTTCTGGGGGTGAGTAAAAGCTTCTGTTAGCTTGGTGGTTGCAGGATAGCTTATCTGAGAACGGCGTTTTTCTGTTTGGGGGCTTGCTTTGAAAGCAGTTTGTTCTTGCATAAAAACAAATTTGTAATCAAGTAATGCTTTGTTCTTAGCTTGTTTGCGTTTGATGACGATTGTATTATTAGCCCAGACGGGGTTGATCAGGCTTGTGAGTATCAGTAGTATTGTCAACATTGTTTTCTCCTTTAGAAAATTAGATCGATGGTTTTCTTGGCGATGTTTTGAATCAAAGGTGTGGTCATACGGTAGTTCATATAGTCATAGTCGAGTTTACGAGCACTTGTGTGCTTGACTGGGAGCGGAGCCGGGGAGAAGTAGGGAGGAGGAGCAAGGGAATAGCGAGGAGATTGTTGTATGTTTGATCTATGGCTTATTGATGTCTCGCGGGAATCCCTATTCTTCACTCCCTTCTCCTCATATACATGTGCTTGCTTTTTATCCGAGTTAACAATCTCCATAGCTTGAGCGTTAGCTATTTGCCAGCTGGTGATTTCATCTTGCAAGTGGCTTAGCCTCACCGGAATTGGTCCCTTTTGTTTGTCACCAAAGATAGCAGTTTCTAGTCTCTCGAGCCGTTTACCTGGGTTCTCTAGTTTGAAATCTCTTCCTGGATAAATTAAAAATTCTAATTGGTCCAAGAAAGGATAGCCCTTGATCTTGGGAGCCAGTACTCTTGCTTGTGGGTGTTGATTATAGCTGCGACCTGTTTGTACACTGGTGTCTGTCATTGGATTGATGATGACTGGTTTTAGTTGTTGTTCAAGTAAAGATCCGCTGTCATTATAAGCGAAGGCTGCTGACTGAACTAAAATCAATAAAAGAATTATGATCATTGTTTTCTCCTGTTATTTCTATGCTGAATTTATATACTCCGGTCCTGCTTGGTACGACGATGTCGGTTGTACCTGTTTGATCTTTGCTGACTAAGGCAAAAACCTTGAGGAAGTCAGGCTCGTAGTAGTCTTTGATATTGTTATAAGTTACAAGCTCTGGGTTTGCTGCAAGTATATATTGATTGATATGAGAATTTAGTTTAACGATAGTGGATCTTGATTTGGCAAGCTTGAATTGCTTGGCTATGATCTTGCAGCGGCTTTGTTTGCCAAGCATAAGATCCTCTCCTTGATTGTCATTTAGGCTGAGCTGAATTTGGTAAATTCCTGCTTGGGTGTCTACTGTAAGATCGGTCTCTCCTGTTCTACTGAGTCCTTGAATTGCAATTATGCTTTTAGCTTCATCGTCATCAAGCCCAGAGATTGTATAAACTCTGGCTTTGGTTTTATCAACAAGCAAAGGTTCTGAGCTAATGAGTGAACCAAAATCAATGAGGCTGAATCTGCCGTAACCGACCTTAAGTGGAATACTAGTTGCTTGCACTTGATTTAGGTTGAGTATCAATAGAATTAGCAGTAGCCTCATTACCTGCCTCCTTTGATTAATAGTTCAGTTTGCGAGACTGCTTCTTGCCCGCATTCGAGCTGGAGTCTCTCTGCGGCTCTGATACTGAGTTTGCGGGTTTTGTTATCAAGTTGGTAGCGCTCTTGATAGTAGTTTGCAAATTCCAGGTAGTCAATTTTAATTTGGTTTCTACGTTCATTGAGATAGTCATTTGCTATTTCTTTGGTCCGAGAGCGAAATGAGTTTTGACTATCTTTTTGAGCTTTAACAAGCTCAGGATCTTTGCGAATAGCAGCCTCTAATAAGAGTGAGAGTGCTTTTTGATCTCTGAATTCTAATTCAGCATTAGTGAATTTTCTTGTCAATGATTTATAAGAAGGCAGTTCGACCAATATTGCTGAGCCGAGTGTGGCTTTTGCTGTGTGAATAGTTTTCTCTATTTGGCGTCTTGGTTTTGCTTTGACTTGTTTGACTGGCTTAGTAATTGGTTTTGAGAAGCTTCGTAGTGAAGCAGCTTGAACCAGGCTTGATGACAAGGCAAAGCAGCTAAGCAAGAGGCTTAGTTGGTGGGTAATGGACATTTATTGTTTATTTGATTAGACCGTCCAGGAATACAACTCTCAAGACGTATTTGAGACTATTCTTTGGTCGTGTTTGTGGGTCTTCTTCAGACAAGAAGATCATCCTGCCAAACATAAATAGCGCAATAAGTATTCCAGTGAATCCAATAATGTCATTTTGATATTCAGACATAAATCTTAGTAATATATCGCTCATCTCTTAGAAGCTTTTTTGGATTTATTTAATCAGTCCGTCTAAGAATAAAACTCGCAATGAATGTTTTATGTTATTTTTGGGACGCTTGCTAGGATCTTCTTCAAACAAGAAGATCATCCTGCCAAACATAAATAGCGCAATAAGTATTCCAGTGAATCCAAAATAGATTCATTGCTGCTTCATTAGCTAAAAAATGTAACAGGTCCCAGCAAAGGGTGTGGCTAATACCAATCCACAGTATTTAGTTAATTCAGCTTTGAATTTATCAGAATCAGCATAGTTGATTTTGTGTTTCGACCTCATGGCTTTAATGATAACTAAGCTGCTTGTCAAACGAAAGGGGTCATTTAACCTCTGGTATTAAGCCCGAATGTCTAGATATATCAATAGATTTGCTTTAATTTCTAAAAAATTAGCTAAAGAATCTGATTTAAGGGGGTCATTTAACCCCTGATCCAGTACAATACTGAGTGGACGGGTGCCAGAGCGGTTTATCGGAGCAGTCTTGAAAACTGTCGTAGTGAAAGCTACCGAGGGTTCGAATCCCTCCCCGTCCGCCATTAAAGCTGTATCCCTTCCACCGATTGGGTTTCAAGCGAATTACCCGCGTTTAGCGGGGATCTTTAAAAACAAACACACTAGAGAGCTGCAATAAAGAGAGCTTTTAAGGCTAAATTCCGCAAAGCTCTCAAATGGCAGAAAGTGCGCAGTTAATTTAGAGCTTTTCAGGTGAGAGATCGGCTCTCAATTGATTAATTGCTAAAAATATTAACGTAACGTCTGTATATAAAGGATCTGTCATAACTTACATTTTGATCTTTTATCTCCAGAATACCTAACTCTATAAATCGATCAATAACATTTTGAGCACCTTGCTTTGTAAAGCCAGTCCAAGATTGAATCGTATGGACATTAACTATTGGTAGTTTATAAAGCTCTGGTAATACTTGTAATGCACTAGCCGAGGCCGTTTTTCCTAAGCTATGGATTTTTGCCATGTCTTCATCTCGAAGTATGTTAATTTGCTTAACGGTTTCGATTGATTCCTTAGCAACATCGATTACTCCATCCAAAAAGAATTCTAACCATGCTTCGATATTACTTTCTTCTGAATGATATTGAGATAATTTATCGTAATAGAGCTGTTGATGTTTTTTGAAATAAGCAGAGAGAAACAGTATAGGTTTATCAAGTAATTTTTCAAGCCATAAAAATAAGGTAATTAAAATTCTTCCAGTTCTACCATTGCCATCAAGAAATGGGTGAATTGTTTCAAAATGAGCATGAAGAATACCAGCTTTAATCACTGGTAAAAGTTCATCTTCTGAATTTAAAAAACTTTCAAAATCATTTAAAGCATTGTGCATATCTTCTGGCGGCGGTGGCACAAAGGCAGCATTATTAGGGTTTGTACCTCCTATCCAATTTTGACTTTTCCTGAAATTTCCAGGATCGGAGAAATGAGTGGATCTTGCATCTTTCATTAACTCTTCGTGAATTTCTCTTATAAAGCGAAGACTGAGTGGAAATTCTCCTAATCTTTCTAAACCATAATTTAAGGCACTAATGTAGTGCAAAATATCATTAACATCATCAGGTAACTTTTGTGAAGTTTTAGATTCGGCTTCTATCGCATCAAGCATAGTTGCTCGAGTACCTTCGATTTGACTTGATGATGCAGCATCCTTACGAATATACATGAATAAGAAAAAATCTATATTGGGAAGTAATTGAGTAATTCCATCAAGTCTTCCTAGTAGCAAGTTTGCTTGACTTGCTTTTTTGATGATTTTGTTGTTAAATTCAAAACCTTCTTTTGGCGGAAATTTATTGAGAATAAATGCGTTATAGCCTTGAGTTTGTTTTTTTAATTTCCCTATTTCCATTTAGTGTCTTAAACCTCTGATCTGTATTTTAGCTCTTGAATTGGCAGAAGTCAACGAAATGGGTACTTTTGTTGACTTTGTGCTGCAAAAGTCAATAAATCTTATGAGCTAAAAACCATTGATATTATTAGGTTTTAAATTAGAATAGTTTATAAAGTCAACAAAAGTACCCATTTCGTTGACTTTGGTGGTGAGAAGTCAACAGTTTTGAACTATCTGGAATTTCCGGATAGTTGAGAATAAGTAAGAAACTAATTAAAACTTGACTTAGAGTGAAGATCTTCCATTAACCTAAGAATGAAGCCACAAACTGGCACGTTCTAGCCACACGATCGCTCATTGCTAGGCATATGTTTCTTTTTAAAGTAAATAAACATAGCTACGACTATCAACAGCATTAATGCAATAACAGCTGGGTATGCCCAAGGAATTGAAAGCTCTGGCATATTTACAAAATTCATTCCATAAACACCTACTATAAAAGTAATCGGAATAAAAACAGTAGATACCATAGTAAGTACTTTCATAATTTCATTCATTTTATTGCTCAAATTAGAATGTGCAATTTCGATAATACTAACTATAAATTCTCTCAGCATTTCAAAAGACTGATTAACTTGAAAAGCATGGTCATATAAATCATTTAAAAAAGGAAGTAGATCTTTGCTAATTAGAGTTGATTCAGTTTTAATTAGAGAGCTAATCAACTCTCTTGTTGGCACTATATACCTTCTATTGAACAAAATTTCTCTTTTGAGCTTTTGAATTCTTTTTAGATTTGCATTATTTAATTTATTTTCAAGCTGGTCTTCAATGGTTTCTGCCAACTCACTAAATTTATCAATAACAGTAAAGTATTGATCTACAATTGAATCGAGTAGTGAATAGAGAAGGTAATCAGCATGCATTGTTCGAATGCGACCTTTGGTATTTTCAATTCTTGAACGAACATTATTGAATACATCTCCAGGTTTTTCCTGAAAACTTATTAAATAATTATCACCTAATATAAAACTGATTTGTTCATGGTTAGTTTCTTTTTTTTCTTTGTCATAGTAAAACATCCTTATGACAACGTACAAGTAATCATCCCAATTTTCAATTTTAGGAACCTGATGGGTGTTCACTATATCTTCCTGAACCAAAGGGTGTATCTTTAATATTTCGCCTACTTTTTTTACTATGTTTGCTTTTGAGCTATCAATATTGATCCAAGTTATCTGATCGTCTTTGAAATTAGTAAATGATTGTTCAAGTTCGGGAATTTTATTTATAACTTCTTTGTCAAAGAAGGATTCGTTATAATTGATTTTAGATACTGAAAGACTTGAAAAATCAAGCTCTTTATCGTGTTCACTTATGACTATAGTACCTGGAGCTAGCCCCAAATCTGTTCTATCTTTCTTGAAAAATTGTTTGAAATCACAAAATAGCTCTTATTGCCCGCTTAATTATGTATTATAAATGATTAATGCTAGAGCTGGAGGATATAAGTTTTTTTTCAAAATTAAGTGCAAAAGAGATTAATGCGCTAAAGAACTATATTGAGATTAAAGACTATCCCAAAGAATCAATAATTATAGAAGAAGCTGAGGATTCTGCATCTCTTCTGGTTTTGGTTCAAGGTAAATTAATTGCCAAATTATCAGCTAAAGCACATGCTTCGCAATCTGAATTGATTTTTCAAGAAGGTAGTGTGTTATCAGAGCTTGCGTTGATTGCTAATATCAACATCCCTGCACAGATCAAAGCTGCTGAAGATTCGAAACTTATTTCAATCAGTCATGAAAGCTTTCGGAAAATCCTTGAAGATGAACCTGAGCTTCATGAAGCTCTAATGAGAATCCTGACGACGAGGCTCCAATACAAATCTCCGCTTGAATTAACTAAGTTCAATTCTTTTGTCTCAGTATTTGTTTTTCAAGAGAATAATGAAGAACTAAGAGCTCATGTAAAACAAATTCAAGAAGGTATCCGGCAAGCTTGTAGTAAAACCAAATTTATAAATGATCAAGATTCTGATCTTGAAAGTATTGATCAAGAAATACAAAGCTGGAAGGAATGTGGTCCTATCGGTCACCCTTTAGTCGTTTCACTGAATAGTTCTAATCTTGCAAAACTTGCAGCTTTATTCAATGAGCATGACTGTATTGTTTTTGTTGATTGTTATGAGGATTATCAAGTCTTCAAGACTAGCTATAAAAAACCGAAAACCTTTTTTCTGTCTATCAATGAGCAGTCAGGTGACGCCGAACATTGCTACAAGCTTAAATCAAATCAAGACTTTGGTCGCATGGTAAGACTTGCTATTAAAAAAGAAGTGGGGCTGGCATTGGGTTCGGGTGCGGCAAGAGGCTTTACTCACCTGGGAGTTTTACAAATACTAGAAGACGAGGATATTCCGATAGATTTTATTAGTGGTACAAGTATTGGAGGTATTGTAGCAATTGCATATTCCTTAACTCAATCAGCTTACAAAACGACTGAATTAATCAAAGAAGCGATCGGAGCCAAACGCAAAGTTCAAGACATATCCTTCTTTCCAAGACAGTCCTTGCTTAGAGGAGACAAGATTAGACGAACAGCTGAACGAGTTTTTTCTGATACAACTTTTGCAGATTTAACTATTCCAGTTGAAGTTGTAAGCTCGGATCTTGGGCAAGCCACTAGGCATATTATTAATTCAGGCTTGTTGAGAGATGCAGCCTTGGCTACTTCTGCAATTCCTGGTATCTTTCCTCCTCTGATCAAAGATGGCAAGGTCTTAGTCGATGGTGCTCTAACCAGTAAGGTGCCAGTAGGATTATTACGCAAGAGAAAATGTTCACTGCAAATTGCTGTAAATGCAACAACCGCCAAAGGTATTTTTTCGTGTGACACACAATCACAAGCATGTCTCGTTGGTGATATTGATGGTGCTCTTTATGACTTGCAAAATACTTTCGAATTAACCAAAGGTATCAATCTTGGTAGTATCATTAATCATTCTTGGGATTTATTGTCATGGTCTGAATCTAGTATGGAAGCGGCTAAAGCAGATATTGCTATTAACCCTAATACCAGTGCTTATTCCAACTTTGGATTTGATGACTTTGATAGTTTAGTTGAACTAGGGAAAGCTGCAGCTAGAAATAAAATCAAAGCTATCAAGGTAGCTACTAGAAAAATTCTTGAGCCAGATAGTTATCATTTTTGATGAGTAGTTCTTACGAGACTAGGAGTGCTAGTCGTCTAATCTCTGCAACACTCCAAGCTTGAGCAATGCAGCCTCTTGCTTGGTAAGGTAAGTCGCCATCAAAAATTTCAGAGATTGAAGTTATTCCAGATTCACTGAGATGTTGTTCAAAGTTGCTAATGATTTCTTTGATAGTTTTTTTCGCCTGAGTTTTGTTAGAGCTGGTTCGTAATAGAGCTTCACCATAAGGACCCAAAAGCCAAGGCCAAACGGTGCCGTTGTGATAGGCTCGATCTCTACTATGGGTATCTCCTTGATAGTGCCCTTGATAATTTACATCATCCGGCGCAAGAGTGCGCATCCCAAAGGGAGTGAGGAGCTTTTGGGTACAAGCTTCAACTATCTCTTGAGCAATCTTGATATCGATTGGTGAGAAGGGAAGTGAGCAGGCTAATAGCTGATTTGGTCTAAGTTGTTGGTTTAATTTTGCTTCATTGAAGAAATCACCTAGATATTTTTTCTCTGGTATATAAAAAGTCTTAGTAAAAGATTCTTCTATTTTTGTTTTGATTTCAGCTGCTTTATCAACGATGGGATCATTGAATGACTTAGCTAATTGTTCTGTGTAACAGACGGCATTATACCAAAGAGCGTTAATTTCCACTATTGCTCCGCTGCGAGGTATGACAGAGCTACCATCTAGGCAAGCATCCATCCAGGAAAGTGAGTCTTGTTTGCTGCCGGATTCAATCAAGCCATTTTCTTGGTATCTTAATTTATCAGTATTGCTTGTTGAGTAAGCAGTGAAGATGTTTTTCAGATCTTGCCAGAATTCTTGTTTGATCCATTTATTAGAGCCTGTGTTTGTCTCCAGTTGTTGAACTGCCCAAAATAACCATAGTGAAGCATCTACACTGTTGTAGGCAGGAGGACTACCAATGATATTAGGAATCAGGCCATCTTGCTGGTAATTTAAAAATCGTCTTAGGATTTTTTTGTAAATATCATCTTGATTTGTATCAAGTAACAAGCCTGGTAAAGAGATCATTGTGTCTCTACCCCACTCTCCAAACCAGTGATAGCCAGCAATAATAGAATACTCGTCAGCATCATCAGTAGAATTCCAACTTGGCTTAATGATGAATTTCTGTGCAGCGTGATTTAAAGTTGCAATAAAGTCTTGCGAGCCATTAAATAGACTTTTGATTTTGTTAGTTTGTTTAAGTTGATTTGAGAATCTTTCTCTTCTTTTGCTTTCCTCTTGCCAAGCTTGTTTAGCTTCGGTAACACTATCTTCAACAGAAATTGAGATATAAAGATCTTCTCCTGCTTTGAGTTCAAATTCAAAATTGGCAGGGCAAGCCAAATCATCATTAGCATCATAAGATCTTGCTTCTTCCTCTTTAAAGAGGAAATTCTTATACCAAAATGGATGTGGAGAAATCACAGCTTTGTTGTTGAAATTAAACTTGATCTCTGGCAAACCTTGATAGGGACTGATTGAACAGTAATTATCACCATGTGCATAATCGAGATTTATATGATCATTCTGGTAACTATTGCCGTGAAAAGTTCTATATGCAAGCAAGGGTTTGAGATTGAGCTTAATTGCAGATAGGTTTTTTTCTTTGTTTTGATACTATATTTAAGCAAGACGGTATTTTCACCATTGACCATCTGCAACTCTTTTTCAAGGTGAAAATCTTTGTGCTTGTAGATCCATTGATTCTGTTTATCAAAATCAAAACTCATAGGAAGCATCTCTTCTTCATTAAAGGGAATGAAAACACCAGGTTTGTAATAATGAAAATTGAGTAGATAGCTCTGCTCATCATAGTCAAGTCTTTCATCAAATTTGGATAAAAATACATAACGATCACTGGTATCTTTTAATGCTGCAACCAAGAGTCCGTGATATTTACGGCTATGACAATTGACGATAGTACTTGAAGCATAGCCACCTATCCCATTGGTATCAAGCCATTCATGGTCAAGTAAAGTATTTATTTTGGGAGCAGTGTGATTAATCAATTGTGTATTCTCTAATATTGTTGACATAAACTAATACTATATGCACTTAGCTCTTTTTGTGAGCTTTTCAAATCACCAATTTTGTTTTTATTTGATGATTCTTATCAGACAGTTCTTCTGGCTAGTTTGTCGGCTCATCTTTGACTTCTTTAACATTAAGTAAGATTAGATAGGTTATACTTGTTAGCGTTAAGGATAAAGTCAAATGGGTTACAAGGTACTAATGTATGGCTGGGAATTTCCTCCACATATTAGTGGAGGACTTGGTGTTGCCTGTTATGATCTAACTAAGGCATTAAATCAAGCTGGAATTGACATAACTTTTGTTTTACCTAAATTAAAATCACAACCAGCAGCAGATTTACACCTTAAGCTGGTTAGTAGTCATGATATTGAGACCAAGAGCACAATTGCTGAAACAGTAAAAGAAGAGTCTTATTCCGAACTTGCGAGAATTTATCAAATAGATAGCCCTTTGAGTCCTTACTTAAATGAACTGAGCTACGTTAAGCTTATCGAAAAATTGCTAGAGCAAAATTATCATCTGCAGGACAAAGATCATTTTTATAAGCTAGGTGTTTCTGGTGATTATGGACCAAATTTAATCAGTGAAGTATTGCGTTATGCTTACGTTGCAGGAATTATTGCCAAGGAAGTAGAACATGACTTCATCCATGTCCATGATTGGCTTACAGTGATGGCAGGAATTGAAGCTAAGGCAGTTAGTAATAAACCTCTTATCTACCATGTGCACGCATTAGAAACTGATAGAAGTGGCAAGAATGTCAACCCTGATATTTTTGGTATTGAGAAGAGAGGTTTAGAACTTGCAGACAAAATTATTGCAGTTAGTTATTTAACCAAAAAAAATATTGTTGATAATTATCATATAGATCCAGAGAAGATAGTTGTGGTACATAACGCAGTATCAAAAACAAAAGTAGTCAAAAGCAAGTTCAAATTCAAAAAAAAGCCAAATGAAAAAGTAGTCTTGTTTTTGGGTAGATTAACTTTTCAAAAAGGACCAGATTACTTTCTTGAAGCTGCTGCCAAGGTTTTAAAAATAGATCCAACTGTACGATTCATTATTGCTGGTACCGGAGATATGATTAACCGTTTGATAGAAAGAGCTGCCCAACTGAGAATATCAAGAAATGTGCATTTTACTGGATTTCTTGATAGACCTGAAGTAGAAGAATTATTCGCTTCGACTGATGTCTATGTAATGTCTAGCGTCTCAGAGCCTTTTGGTATATCTTCATTGGAGGCTGTTTTGTTTGATGTTCCAGTTATCATTTCTAAGCAATCAGGAGTGGCAGAGGTTTTGTCTCATTCACTCAAAGTTAATTTTTGGGATACTAATGAACTTGCAAATAAGATTTGCGGCGTGATTAGATATCCTGCGTTAAAGAAAGAGCTTTATATTCAGGCAGCTGAAGAGCTAAAAAATATACAGTGGGAGAATTCTGCAAAGCAAGTCATAGAGCTATACAGCTCATTATTATAAACCAAGGAGATCAATCTAATGCCAAGTATCTGTTTTTATTTTCAAGTTCATCAACCCAAGCGTTTGCGCAACTATACGATTTTTGATATTGGCAACTCTCATCTTTATGAAGATGATGAAGCTAATTCAACAATCATGAGAAAAGTGGCAGCGAAGTGCTACCTACCAACAAATGAATTAATGCTCAGCCTGATTAAGCGTCATCAAGGCAGATTCCGTATCTCTTACTCTATAACGGGTGTTGCAATTGAACAGATGAAAAAATATAGTCCTGAAACACTCGATTCTTTTAAGCGACTGGTTGATACTGGCTGTGTTGAATTAATATCAGAGACCTATTATCACAGTTTGGCTTATCTCTATTCAAAAGAGGAGTTTATAAAACAAGTTGAACAACATAGAGAATTGATTTTTCAGGAATTTGGTCAACGTCCTACGACTTTTAGAAATACCGAGTTGATCTACAACAATGATCTTGCCAAGACCGTTGAGGAACTGGGCTACAAAACAATACTTGCTGAGGGTGCTGATAAAATACTTGATTGGCGTAATGCCAATTTCGTCTATCATCCACCAAATTCTGAGATTAAAGTCTTATTAAGGAACTATAGTCTTGCAGACGATATTGCTTTTAGGTTTTCAAACAGAGCTTGGGAAGAACACCCTCTTACGGCGCCTAAATTCTCTAATTGGGTACATCAATTTGATGGTAAGGCTAATACAATTAACCTATTTATGGATTATGAGACTTTTGGTGAACATCAGTGGTCTGATACGGGCATATTTAATTTCATGGAGGTCTTGCCAGATTATATCTTTAAACATCCAGAATTCAAATTTAGCACACCTTCAGAAGTATCTAAGGAATATGCAGGTTTGGGGACTTTAGATGTTCCAGATTTTATGTCATGGGCGGATATGGAAAGAGATTTGTCGGCATGGAAAGGCAATCACTTGCAAGAGGATGCGCTTGATGCAGTTTTTGCTTTGCAAGATCAGGTATATCAAACAGGTAATAAGGATTTATTAAATACCTGGAGATCTTTACAAACATCTGACCATTTTTATTATATGTGTACTAAGTGGTTCTCTGACGGGGATGTGCACAAGTATTTTAATCCATACGAAAGCCCCTATGAGGCTTATATAAATTATCAAAATATTTTGAGAGATTTTGAGGAAACTCTAGTAGAAGAAATAACGAGGAAAAATCATGCAGTATGTATTTGAAATAAGTTGGGAAGTTTGCAATAAAGTTGGAGGCATTCATACTGTTATATCAACCAAGGTTGAAGAAGCATTAAAGGAGTATGGTGATGCTTATTTCACTCTAGGTCCAGATTTGGGACAAACTCATGAATTCCTTGAAGTTGATATGGAAGCTGATGAGCAAAAATCTCTCAAGGAGATCAAGGCTATCTTAGATGGTGCCGGGATCAAAACAAGAATAGGTAGATGGGATGTGGCTGGTAAGCCGCCACTAATTTTGCTTGGTGGTTTTATTGAGAGATTTAATATAGACAAGCTGCTTTATTCTGGTTGGCAGCATTATGGAGTAGATTCTTATGAAGGTGGTTGGGATTATATCGAACCTGTACTTTTTTCTACTGCCTGCGGTGAAGCGATTGAACTTATAGTTAAAAACAAACTTGATGAATATAAGGATCATGCAGTTGCACATTTTCATGAATGGATTTGCGGAGCAGGGATACTTTATTTAGAAACGAATCTACCGCGAGTAGGTACCGTCTTTACTACTCACGCAACAGTCTTGGGTAGAGCGATAGCGCATACTAATCCTTTTTATTACCATGAAATGGAACTCTCTCAAAATGTTAACCAGAAGGCACATGAACGTGGAGTCAAAAGTAAACACTCACTTGAAGCAGCAGCAGCCAAGGCAGCTGATTGTTTTACAACCGTTAGTGAATTCACTAGTAGAGAAGCATATTTAGTTTTGGGTCAAAAGCCAGATATGGTTGTTTATAATGGTTTGAACTTTAAGGATCTACCAAAGTACGATAAAAAAACCATTGCTGCAACTAGAGCAAAGATATTAGAGACTTGTTCTGCATTTTTGGAAGAGCAATTGCCAGGTAATACACAGATTTGGTTAAGCTCGGGACGTTATGAATATAGAAATAAAGGCTATGACCTTATTCTAGAGGCACTCGCTGACATCAAAAAAAGAAAAGGCAATGATATTCCTCCGGTATTAGTATTGTTTGCTGTTGCAGCTGATCACGGCAAAGCTAATGTCAATGAATGGAATAGACCTGAAGACTCTTCCAAAAATCCGATAGCGCTTAATTCGGTTTATCAACCAGAGCATGACGCTATCATTAATACTTGTAAGCGATTGAGTTTGGATGAAAAGGCTTCACCTGTCAAAGTTGTTTTTTCAACATTGTATTTTGATGGTGCTGATGGTATCTTGGATATTCCTTACAATGATATTTTACAATGTGTCGATCTTAGTTTATTTCCGTCATTCTATGAACCATGGGGTTATACGCCGCTTGAAAGCATTGCTATGGGGGTACCTACGGTAACTTCTGATCTGTCTGGCTTTGGTCATTGGATTGAAACCTTGGATGACGACTGGGATACACTTGTTAAAGTGGTACATCGGAGAAATAGAGCTGATGATGAAGCTATTTCTTTGTTGTCTGAGATCTTAGAAAGGGCATTATTTACAGGACTCGGTGATAAAGCTAAACTCCTGAAAATGACAGAGCAACTTGCTGAAATTATTGACTGGAGTGAGATCTATCATAATTATGTCTCAGCTTATGATATTGCACTGGCAAAAGGACATCATAGATCATTAGCTTGTAAGGATCAGCATTTGATGAATAATAATCCGCTTAGGGATGGTTACTGTACATTGGGGTCCAATAATCCTTCATTGCATTGTTTAGAACTCAAAATTGATTTGCCAGAGAAACTTACTGGTTTGAATTCAATAGTTCAGAATCTTTGGTGGTCATGGAATGACGAAGCGAAGGCAATGTTGAAATCTATTAGCCCCAATCTTTGGAAATACTTTGATCATAATCCAGTGAAGCTACTCAAAAGCGTGCCTTATGCTGAGTTGCATGAGTTACAAGCTGATGAAGAATTTATGCTTCAGTATAAGTCTGTTCACAAACAGTTCAAGGATTATATGGGCTCAGTTTTTGTTCATGAATTAGTTGATAGATCTAAACCTGTAATTAGTTATTTTTCTATGGAGTATGGTATACATGAATGTTTGCCTATTTATTCTGGTGGTTTAGGAATTTTATCAGGTGATCACATCAAAGCAGCTTCAGATATGGCTTTGAATATGGTTGGCATCGGTCTTTTTTATAATAATGGTTACTATATCCAGGAGATTAATGGTGAAGGTAAGCAAGTTGAGCACTATCCTCACTTGGATTGGAGTACTTTGCCTCTTAAATTATTGCTTAATCAATTTGGAGAACCTGTTAAAATACCGGTAGAATTTCCCGGACGTAAAGTTTGGGCAAGAGTGATAGTTGCTCATGTTGGTAGAATCCCTCTTTTCTTGTTTGATACTGATATTCATGAAAATTCAGCGAAAGATCGAGCAATATGTTCTAAGCTCTATACCAGTGACCGCGAAACTAGGATCCAACAGGAGATGCTTGTTGGAATTGCTGGAATTAGGTTACTTAAAGATGTGCTTAATATTGACTCTGCTGTATATCATTTAAATGAAGGGCATTGTGCTTTTATGTCAGTGGAACTTATCCGTAGATTAACTCAACAGGGTTATTCTTTGGATACTGCAATTGAAGCCATTAAATCTAATACGATGTTTACCACACACACGCCTGTACCAGCCGGTAATGAAGCGTTTGATTTGAGCTTGATCAGGAATGCCTTTGGTGATTTCTTTAATACCATGCACGTATCTCTTGATAAATTTATTGAGCTAGGTTTGTCAGAACCTGGCTCTCAAGAATTTTCCATGACGATATTAGCACTTAGAATTTCGATAATGGCAAATGCGGTATCTGCATTGCATGGGGAAGTTAGTCGTGATATGTGGAAACATATCGTGCCTGAAGAAAGCTTTATTCGTCACGTGACTAATGGCGTACATGTTGATACTTGGATGGGTAAGGAGATTAAGGGTTTATTTTCGGATCCCCATGTCACTGAATTACCGAATGAAGTCATATGGCAAAAACATCAAAATCAAAAACAGACCTTTATTGATGAACTTAAAATCAAGATACTTGATGAATATACTCGCAAAGGTATAGGAATGAGTGTGATCAAAACTATCACGGATAAACTGGATACAGATAGCTTACTGATTGGCTTTGCTAGAAGATTTGCCTCTTATAAAAGAGCTGATTTGCTTTTGGCAGACAAAGATCGACTCAGAAAGATATTGAACAGTGGTGACAAACCAGCTACTATCGTTTTTGCCGGCAAAGCACATCCTGCTGATGGAGTTGGTAAGGATTTGATACATAGTATCTATGAAACAATGCTTGAAGAAGAATTCTATGGTCGAATTATTCTTTTGGAAAATTATAATATGTACTGGGGAGCTCTTATGACTCAAGGTGTTGATCTTTGGCTCAATACGCCGATTCTCGGTAAAGAAGCTTGTGGTACTAGTGGAATGAAAGCTGCGATGAATGGAGTCCTAAACTTCTCATTGCCAGATGGTTGGTGGCATGAAGGGCAAGATCCCAAAGCTGGCTTCACCATTACTCCTATTGAATCAGTCAACCTTGGTGAGATGAATCAAAAAGAATCTCAGGAGATTTATGATATTTTAGAAAGTAAGATTCTTCCGCTTTATTATGGACAGGATGGAAATGGCATACCAAACGATTGGGTTAAAATGATGAAAGCCTCTATTGCTAGGTATGGTGTTGAGTTTGCTGCTAAGCGAATGCTAGAAGACTATAATGAAAAAATGTATAAGAGAATAATAGGATCTCGTAATTTGGCAGCAATTCTTAATGAGAATATTCTCAACTAGCGGACTCTTACGGATGTAGGTCTGGCCAACTATGAAGCTAGATGTGTGAATAGAGGTATGAGCCTCAAAAATTTAGTTGGATTTCAGTCTCTTTTAAACTCAGTTAAAGAAGTAATAGAACATCTTAATAGTCAGGATTCTCGAGACCAAACACGAATTGATTACAGAATCTCAGATTGCGTGATCTCAAATTTTGCAATGATGTTTTTTCAAGACGCATCAATGTTGCAGTTCCAAAGAAAAATGGAAGACGAACATCAAAGTTCCAATTTGAGAAATTTATTTGGAGTGAAAAATATTCCATCAGACTCAACCTTGAGAACAATGCTTGATAAAATTAATCCTAATACTTTTGCACCAATATTCTCAAACATAATCAGCAAGCTGAATAGCTCAGGTGAACTAAAAAAATTCTCAATCAATGGTAAGTATTTGTGTTTAATAGATGGATCTCAATATCATTGCTCTGGGAAGGTGCATTGCAAGCATTGTCTAACCAAAAATCATCGCAACAAAACAACAAGCTATTCTCATCAAGTATTAGTGCCAGCGATTGTTAATCCAAAACTCAAAGAGGTACTGCCTTTAATGCCAGAGGAAATCAGAAATGAGGACGGAAAGAAAAAATAAGATTGTGAGATCAATGCTTCTAAAAGATTGATTCCAAAACTCAAAAAATACTATCCAGATTATCGCTTGATTATTCTTGGAGATGGCTTGTACGCAAAGCAAACTCTTATTGATTTGATAACCGAGAATGAATATGATTTCATGCTGGTTGTTAGTCCAGATTACAACAAAGGATTTTTAGAAGAAGTAGAAAGACGGAGAGAAGCAGGAAGAATTCAAACAATAGAGATCAACAAGAATGGTAAACTTTATCGCTATGAATGGTCGTCAGAGATTGCTTTCAAGAAAACAGGTGAGACCACTAATGCTAATTACATTGGTCTTACTATTACAGATTTAAAGACTCGCACGATAACTTACAAGAATACCTGGGTAACGAATTTAGAGCTTGCTGAAGAAGATATCGTAAATTTAGTAGCAGTAGCTCGTAGTAGATGGAAAGTCGAGAATGAAGGATTTAATATTTTAAAGAATCATGATTATGAGCTTGAGCATAATTATGGACATGGAGAAGATAATTTAGCATTTAATTTTTTTCAGCTTACTCTACTAGCTCATTTATATCATCAAGCCCATGAACTTGGTGACGAACAATATCGACAACTTAGAGAGAAAAAAGAAACAAAGAAAAATTTCTGGGATTCAATTCGAGCTGCTATCCGTAATATTTTATTTCTTGAGCTAGAGGACTTACTGAAATACTTACTGAATCCTCCTGAGATTAGATATGATCCAGTTTCTGGAACACTCGTTGCAAACAGCTCATAAGGCTATGCGCTGATTTCTTTGCAGGGCGATTGCTCTGTTGATTTTGCACGTATTTTTTGAAAATTCTAGACTCTAACTGTTGAAAATCCTTGAGATTAGCAATAATTATTGATTAAACAAAATTAAGGAATCATTGCTGTAGCTAAATCTACATTCAAAATAGTTTAATCAAGAATTGCTGGTAATTTGGTTACCTATTAGACTCTTTGCGAAAGTAAGGCAAGCGAATCTACCCAAAAAACTAAGTCAATATCTTAAATGGGAAGCAATTATCAATGATCCCTTGGGAGTTTTGATTACAGCGATAGTCTATCAATATATAACTTATAGTGGCGTAAGATCCGCTTCTGATGTGATTTTGATAGCTTTAGCTACGATCTTGCTTATATTTATAATTTCAAAACAAGTTCAAAACGGTTTAGGACTATTGGCTGTAACCCTACTTGGTATGTATTTTGCGAATAAACAAATGTTGGTTTTAACAGATCTAAAAAAGTTTAAAGAGTCAATTAGTATTTTCTCTGTTTCACTAGTGTTTATACTGCTTTCCGCAAGTATCAATTTTGAGATTTTGCAAATGCTTAGTTGGAGACATCTAGTTTTTATTCTGAGCAAGGCGAATACCCCGAAGCTTATTCGGCTTTGAAACGAAGATCATTGAGGAAACAAGTTGCTTCGGGGATGAGCTGCGCGATGAACGACGCGTAGCCGGTGCCCGAAGGGCAGAAAATTCCGTAGATACCCCGTCTGCTTGCAGCGGGGAGTAGGAATTTTCAGGCGGAGTGTCATTTTTCTGGTTGTTTTTGTTATTAGATTGGTTTCTATTATGCTCGCTACTGTTGCAAGCGATATGAAATTTGAAGAGAGATTATTGATAGGTTGGTTTGGACCTCGTGGTATAGTCGCTGCTTCGGTTGCAGGTATTATTGGACTGAGACTTGAATTGCAATTCTTTAGCTGAAGATTTTGGACGCAATAATACTTATCAACTCTCATTAGATGAGGCTAATTACAGTAATAAGTAGAGATAATCGGCATCTCTGGCAGGATATTTATCACGCTATAGTTATATTATTCCAATTATTACAGGATCGGACAATTTTCGTTTAGATGAGACTATAATTAAATAACACTGTGCTAATGAAGTCGCTTGCAAATAACTTAACAATCTCTAGAATCATCCTTGCGCCGATTATTTTATTGCTATTGGTAAGTTCTCAATATCTATATGCATTGATACTTTTTATTCTTGCTGCATTAACGGATTATTTTGATGGTTATATAGCTAGAAAATATGAACAGGAATCACAAATGGGTGGAATTCTTGATCCAATTGCTGATAAATTAGTGATCATTCCTTGTTTGATATTTTTTTCTTGTTCTGGATTATTGAATCCACTTTTGGTGGGGATTCTTGCTAGTAGAGATATTGCTGTTACAGTAATTCGACTCAAGGATTTAAAAAAACATGAGGTATATGACAAAGCCAATATGATGGGCAAGCTCAAGACGGTGCTTAGTTTTGTGATTCTGAGTTTGGCGATGTTGATTCATATTACCGCTATTGGAGTTTCAATGACGATACTCGGTTATATTGTTAATGCTCTACTTTTACTCGCTCTAGTTTTGTCTTTAAGCGGTTCTTTGAAGTTCCTCAAGGGTTCAGTTGTATAAATTAATAAAGAGGGCTCCCAAGTCGTTCTAGGTCGACAACAAGAGGGTACAAACAAAACAATGAAATTTGATTTGAAAAAAATAGTTCTCGTTTCGTTTATCCTTGTTTTTGCAATTTTGGGTTTTGTCAATAGAGAGTCTCTTGCTAGAGAAAACTTGGATGCTTTGCTTCTGGGTCTTGGGTTGTGGGCACCATTTGTTTATATTCTAATTTATTCTATTGCACCGGTTGTGTTTTTCCCTGGCACTATTTTGACGATCTTGTCTGGTTTTCTTTTTGGACCTCTCTGGGGCACTGTCTATACTATGATAGGAGCTACAATTGGTTCGACTTTGGCTTTTCTGGTAGCTCGCTATGTTGCCCGTGATTGGGTTGAGAAGCAAAATATAACGATGCTCACTAGTATTAAGACGAAGGTAGAAGAGCAGGGTTGGCGCTTTCTAGCTTTTGCTCGCTTGCTACCTGTCTTTCCATTTACCATTCTCAATTTTGCTTTTGGTTTAACCAATATGTCAGCAATGACATTTGCTGTTACTAGTTTTATATTTATGACTCCGTTGACTTTTGTTTATGTCTATCTTGGTTATGTCGGGCAAGAAGCTTCAGAAGGTTCTCAGTATCTCATTGGTAAATTATCTGTGGCAGTGGCATTATTGATTTTGGCGAGTTTTTTGCCGAAGTTTTTTACTAGACCTCTTTCGAAACCTAAGGTTTCGTGTGATGAGGCCGCAACCAAAAACGCTAAATCTAACGGAGATTCACCGATAGAAGAACGCTAATCTCGCAAGATTGCTGCCAAAATCCTCAAGAGTAATCAAAATGCTTTAAACTATTACTATGCAAACAATTGAAGCCATAGAACAAAGAAGAGCGGTCAAGACCTATGACCCTGGTCATAAGATGACAGAGCAAGAAATTGAGCAATTGTTGTCTGCCGCGATTTTGTCACCGAGTTCTTTTAATATCCAAAATTGGCGTTTTGTTGTTGTCACGGATCAAGCACAAAAAGACAAACTCAAAGAGGCTGCTTGGAATCAAGCCCAAGTCTCTGATGCTTCTATTGTGATTGTTGTTTGTGCTGACCTGAAGGCTTGGGATAAAGAGCCTGCGCGTTATTGGCAAAATGCGCCCAAGGAAACTCAAGAGTTTTTGGTGCCGATGATTACCAAGTTCTATCAAGGTAACGAGCAATTGCAAAGAGATGAAGCCATGAGATCTACTGGAATAGTAGCTCAAACTATTATGCTAAGAGCAAAAGACATGGGCTATGATAGCTGCCCAATGATTGGTTTTGATCCAGCCGCTGTTGCAGAGATTATTAATTTACCAGAGGATCATATTATTGGCATGCTGCTTCCTGTTGGCAAATCAATCAAAGCAGCACATCCACGTGGCGGACAACTAGCACTTAAAGAACTTAGTGTAAAGGAGCAGTTCTAAATGCAAATTACTTTTTTGGGTGCAACTGGTACAGTCACCGGTTCTAAATACTTAATTGAAACGAGAGGCAAGCGTATCTTAGTTGATTGTGGTTTGTTTCAAGGGCTTAAAGAATTGCGTTTGCGCAACTGGTCTTCTTTACCGATTGATCCAAGAACGATTGATGCAGTGCTTTTAACTCATGCTCATATAGATCATTCTGGATATTTGCCGTTGTTTGTGAGAAGTGGTTTTAAGGGGCCTATTTACTGCACTGAAGCTACCGCAGACTTGTGTTCAATCCTGTTACCTGATAGTGGGCATATTCACGAGGAGGATGCCAAGCGTGCTAATCGCTATGGCTATACTAAGCACAAGCCAGCTTTGCCACTTTACACTGAGGAAGATGCATACAAAGCATTGGAATAGTTTAAGAAAAAGGAGTTTTCTAAGACTTATCATATTGACGAGAAGATCTATTTTAACTTCGAGCCAGTTGGTCATATACTTGGTGCCTCCTATTTGAGAATTAATGATGAAACTAGTTCGATAATTTTCTCTGGTGATCTTGGTAGGTATGGTGATCCGATTATGCGTGATCCTGCTCCATTGCAAGAGGCTGATTGCTTAGTTGTGGAATCTACTTATGGTGATCGTCTGCATGGTGATGTTGATATCCAAGAGCGAATCGGCGAGATCATAAACAAAACTACAGCCAAGGGAGGTTCTATAATTATTCCGGCTTTTGCTGTTGGCAGAGCTCAAAGTATTTTGTATCATTTACATCAACTCAAAACAAAAAAAATCATTGCTGATATTCCGGTTTATTTGGATAGTCCGATGTCTATACGTGCAACAGAGGTTCTTTGCAAGCATCATAAATTACACAAACTTAGTGCTGATGATTGTAAGGACATTACTGATAGTGCAAAGTATGTCCAAAGCGTGGAAGAATCCAAGGCTATAGATCATGAGCCTTATCCTTCTGTGATTGTTTCGGCTAGTGGCATGGCATCAGGCGGTAGAGTCTTGCATCATATGAAAGCGTTTTTGCGCGATCATAAAAACACAGTCTTGTTTGCTGGTTATCAGGCTGCTGGCACTAGGGGGCGCAAGCTTGTTGAGGGAGCCAAAACTGTGAGGATTCATGGTGAGGACTATGATGTTAAAGCTCGCATCGCAAATCTAGATACGGCATCAGCTCATGCCGATTATAGTGAGATTCTACAGTGGTTAGCGACCATGCGTAATAAACCCAATAAGGTCTTTATTACGCATGGTGAGGATGAAGCAAGAACCGCTCTTGGAAATAAAATCCGAGAGCGGTTCTCTTGGGATGTTTGTATCCCTGATTATTTAGATAGTTACTCTATTTAGTATCTTGGTTTGTAGCCGCCGCCGCCTCTTCTGTCGCCGCCTCTATCGCCACCTCTGTCTCTGTCGCCGCCGCCAGTACGTTCTCTTTCTTTAGCAAAATCTGCTTTAAGTTTACGTCCTTTGAATTCAGCGTCATTGAGTTCGTCTTTTGCTTGAGTTGCTGCATCAGCACTTGCAAAAGTAACGAAACCAAATCCCTTACCTTCGATAACTCTACATTCGGTTACTTCCCACTTCTCAGATAAAAAAGCCTTAAGCTCTTCACTTGTTACTGAGTAGTCAAGATTACCCATAAATAGTTTGTTGTTCATTTTTTTTCTTTCCTTATTTTCTTCACTTCTTGTAGGACTGAAAATAAAAAATTACTTCGGAACCTAAATTAGCTGTTATGTATTATAGCAGATTACAGATTTCCATGACGCTTGAATCTAAAGAAAAAAGGAAGAAAAGAAACTCCTCTTAGTAAATACCAAGAGGAGCCTCTGTTTTATTACAGTCAAATTTGGTTTGATTTACAAATTAACTTTGATTGTTCTAGCTGACAAGCTACCGATTGTTACACGACCATAGTAAGTCTTGCCACCATCTTCAAAGACAATAGTGTAAACACCATCTTCTAAGCTACTTAGCTTCTTCGATATATCGAATTGAACAATCTGTCCTGATTCACCTTCAACAAGTTTACCTTTCACTTTAATCGCTTTTTGGATTTTTAAGGTACTTGTTCCTGGTGCAAGAAGATATCCAGTAACTGAAGTGAAGTCAAAGTCTTCAAGTCCAGCATTGGCAGTCGTAATCTCAATTTTGTTACCATCAAGTTGCGTTACCAATTCTGTTGAATCTTCTTTATCAACACTAACAGTTTCTATATCAGCATTTCCATCAGTAAAAGCTACGTTGATATCAACTGAATCAGTTGCAACTGCTGGATCAACAATAATCGGAACTATTGTTTTAGTTTTGGCAGTTCTCGCTTTTCCAATTGAGTAGACACCTTTACTTGCTGTTACTTTACTTGCTTTTTTGCTCGTGCTAATAGTAAGTACGGTTTTCACACCAGCATCAGCATTTAAACTAGTTGCAGCTGAGAGTAATACTGTTTTATTACTGTTAGCTTTAACTCTTTGAGATTTATCTGGATCTTCAGCTGGCGCAGGAGCCGGTGCTGGTGCAGGATCTTGTGCTGGCGCTGGAGCCGGTGCTGGTGCCGGATCTTGTGCTGGCGCAGGAGCCGGTGCTGGTGCAGGATCTTGTGCTGGCGCTGGAGCCGGTGCTGGTGCCGGATCTTGTGCTGGCGCAGGAGCCGGTGCTGGTGCCGGATCTTGTGCTGGCGCAGGAGCCGGTGCTGGTGCCGGATCTTGTGCTGGAGCTGTTCCACCTGCTGCCGGATCTTGAGCTGGTGCAGTGCCACCATCGTCCTTGAATTCACCTTCTGCTAATGGTGCAGTGCCGCCATCGTCCTTGAATTCACCTTCTGCAGGCACTTGAGTACCGTCATCGATAAACTCCTCACCTGGTTGCAGCGGTTGGTCTCCGAAATCATCATGGAATTCACCATCTGGAGGTGGCTGAGTTCCATCAAAGCTACTAGGATCAAAGTTAC
The DNA here is from genome assembly GCA_027618255.1 of Cyanobacteriota bacterium. NCBI lineage: Bacteria > Bacillati > Cyanobacteriota > Cyanobacteriota bacterium. The sequence continues at coordinate 13,316 of JAQCFG010000004.1, read as the reverse complement.
CATCTACTGGTGGTGCTTCATGAGTAAACCCATCAAAGCTTCCTCCCGTTGAGTCCCAATGCGCTTTTGCTTCTTCAGGACTCATGTGAGCAAACTCTTCGCCTAACATTCCTTGTGCAATATTCGGTGGTACAAACGGATCTTCTGCATTTGGATCAAATCCATCAGCAAAGAATGTTGCAGCTGGATCAAACAGATCTGCCATTGCTTTAAATGACTCCATGTCAGCATAAGTCATGCCATGTGGATCAAACATTGGTATACCTTTTGGTCTTGAGTAACCTAGATCCTCAAATGGTACATAATCCATACCTCGCATACCGGAGAAGTCTAAGCCTCCTGCTGGCATTGGTGGAAGTTCGTAATGAGTGAACTCTTCACCTTGAGGACCTTTGCTACCTTGAGGACCATCAAAATATTCATTTGCATGTGCTGTAAACATAGCTTCCATTTCTGCAGACATTGGTCTCGGGTAAATAATGCCATGCGGTTCAAAATCAGTTCCCGGCTGAAAACTACTTGGAACCAAGCTTGTTATTCCATCTGTAGAGAAAAATGGAGTTGCGCCCACTATTTGTTGCATTGCTTCAAATCCCTCAGCATCCAATATTGGCATTCCAAGTCCTTCTGGTATGTACGGAGAATTTTCTGGAATTGCGAATAATTCTAGTTGCTCTGGAGGCATATTGCCCATCTTTTCATTCAAGAAATTAACTTCTGTTTCATCTAAATTCATAATGAATGCTGGTCCAAACGCTCCTGGAAATTCAGGAAGTTGTGACGGATCGCCTACTTCCATTCCATCAAAAAATACCATTCCATCATGGAATTTAACACCATCGCGAGGACTTATTGGTGAAGTCAAAGACACGTCATATAGACCAATATTGGATAAGTCATATTGATCAGGATGTCCTTTATCCATACCAGCCATCGCATGATAGAATTCCATTCCTTTATCACCTTGCATGAAAGGAGGTAAGTGAAGACCTGCAAATTCAGGTCCTGCAGCAAAGTCTGCTAAATTTTTATCAGTAGCCTCAATAGAACCGGCGATATCAAGTTTGCCTGCTTCGTTTAAAGCTAAGCCATCTTTTGCTGCCACTGCTGCAATTAGTGCCTTTTCAGGATCTACTACAAAACCAGCTTTTTCAATTGCTTCACCAATAACACCAGAGTTGAATGTCAAATTGGCTGCAATAATATCTAAGGCATCAGCCATAGAACTTACTGGATTCTCTTCTAAAACTTTTGTAATATGTTCATTAAGCTCGTTATAAATGACATCTTTTTGCTCATTATCGGCACCAAGTTGCCCCATATTGGCAAGAATATAGTCACATAACAATGATGCAGCTGTATTAGCCATATTTGGCTCATCAAGTATATCCTTGTCCGGATCATAATCACTTGGCACAGGCTTCATGTGTGCTTCGCCATCATCGTCCACTGTTGAAATTTCAATGTGGGCATCTAATGGAGTTCCTGCTGGAACCAGAGCGTGACCAACGCCATTTTCTACTATCACAGAACCGATAGAGTGCTTTGTGCCATCTTCATCGATAAGGAATATTGTCCCTACCGTTGCGCCTTCATCAGGGACTGCTAACACTGGCAAATAATTGCCCATAAAACTCATCAAAACTACTAAAACTGTTAATTTTTTAAACATCTAACTTAATCTCCCTAGATTAAATAGACCACTTTTAGATAAGAATCGAACACTGTTTAGCTTAAATTTCTTTAATCTAAACAAATTATCCAATAAATATTCATAAGAGCCTATTTCTGTACTAGTTTATTACCATCGGTGCTTAGCCCAACAAACATGAATTAGAATTTGTTCATCTAGTTCTAGGTCAGTTTGATGATATTGAAATCAATCCCATCTTCTCTAGTAATCAGTTGGGTTTTTAGACCTGCATCTTGAGCAGCGTCCAGTTCTTCTTGAATATCTGAGAGAAAAAGAATTTCCGCTGGTTCTAATTGAGGAGTTTTTTTGAAAATCGCTTCATATATATTAATGTAGGATTTTGCCTCACGTTTATTTCCGACACTGGTGTCAAAATTGCCAGTGAATAAATTATTGAGATCACCATGCTTAGTATGACCAAAGAGAAGTTTTTGGGCGTACACTGAACCGGATGAATAAATATATAGTTTGATACCTTGCTCGTGCCATTTGACCAAGAAACTATATGCATCATCATAGATATGACCCTGGTAATCCCCATCCTTATATCCCTTCTCCCAGATTAATCCTTGAAGGTCTTTTAATGCTTTGTTTTTTAAATCTAGTTTGATCCAGTGTTTGAGAGTTTGAATTGGGTCTTTGCCAACTTCTTTTAAAATCCTCTGCACTTCAGGATCCTCTTTATTCGCTTCAACAAAACCTTCTAATTTCTCATAAGCATAGGGAAACAAAATATCCTTTACGAAGCTAATAGAACTTGTTGTTCCTTCAATGTCGGTAAGAATGACTTTGATACTGCTCATTTATTTAGTCCGTCTTCACTAGGCGACGGGTAACAATATATCATTAAGTTTTGGAAAGTTCGTTGATATATTGTCACCCGTATAATTTGCGACCCAACCAGTCTCTTCTCCAAAAAATCTAATACATTTAAAATCAGGATTCGCTCCCATATCAAACCAGTGCTTGGTGTTGGCTGGGACACTAATGAAGTCACCAGCTTTGCAAAGTATTTGAATTACCTTGTCTGCTTCGTGCACGCAAAACAATCCTTGACCATCTATAAAGAATCTTACCTCGTCATCTGAGTGTTTGTGTTCATCAAGGAATCTATTTCTTGCTTTGTTTAAGTCTTCTTTGCTTAAATTAGAACAGCCATGCATACTGATCACATCAACGGCGCTAAATCCATGGTTGCGCATAATCCTTTGAATGTCTTGATCATAAGCTTCGAGTATGTCGTCTGACTCAGCGTTGTGAGCTAAATCGGTTCGGATTTGCCATCTCTCAATTTTGATATTGACAAAGGCTAGAGCTTTTTGGATTGAGCTAAAGTCGTCAATGGTTTCAACTTTGTTTGGATTAGTATCAGAATAAATTTTTACAAGAGTCATTAGAATTTCCTTCGATAAGTTTATATTTTAGTTCAATTTCAAACAGAGCTTCCAATGCTTCTATATGTCTTAGTGTTTCAGCTTGAGTTTGACCCCAAGTGTAGAGTCCATGCCCATTAATAATATAGGCATGAATATGAGGATTATTGGACATATATGCATCAACTGCTCTTGCAAGTGATTCTATGTTTTGAGTATTGGCAAAGACAGGAATAATTTCAACGCATTGATGAGTAGTATTGCCTGCAAAAGCTTTGAGAAGCTCATAATTCTCCAGGCGAATTTCTTGCGGGTAGAGCTTGGACATCACGACACTATTGACTGAATGAGTATGAAAGACGGCGTTGATTTTATTTGCAAACCTATAGAGTTGGCGGTGCAGCTCCATTTCAGCAGAAGCGAGTTTAAGCACCTGATCATTAGTTTCATCAAGGTTTAAATCAATAAAATCAGCTTCCGTTAGCTTTGCTTTGGACTTGCCAGATAGTGTAATGGTGAATTCACTTGTGCCAGCTTCGCGCATCGATAAGTTGCCACTAGTAGCAGGAAGCATTCCTTGAGCTGCCAAAAGACCAGCTGCTTCAATGATTTCTTGCCTTAAATTAGTGGTTTTTAGCATGATTTGCAAAATTGTAGCATATTTGTCATAACAAGTCAGCAAATCTTGCTATTATATTTCTTGATGCAGGTCGCAGAGGCACTCGATTTTTCACCAATTTTGGACTATGGTCAAGCCAGTTCCAAAAGAGCAAGACCTGCTGGTGAATTTGAGCTTTCAGATTTTAATGATCCTACTGAGCTACATGCCATGCAACCTATTTCCAAGATTCAAGTTAAGTCTGAAAAACAAGACGATATTCATTTATATAATATTTTAAAGAAAAGCACAGACTTTGCTAATGTGATTAATATTATTACCAATAGTCTTTCTGCCTTGGTCAATTCTTCTAGAGCTTCTAAAAACAATAAGTTGGTTAACATGACTGCTGATATTGGTGCCAAGTTATCCATGGGTATTAATTCGATTTTCAATATTTATAATGGACATAAACAAAAAGAAGTATTCAATGTTGCAGGCTATCTTTCTGAACTTGTGATTGCTATGTTTGCTCCTCGTAAAATCATGGGGCTCTTGCGTGGACTGGCGTTTACGCTTTATCAAATCCCCAACTTCGTTACCAGTATGGCACAGACATCGGAGTCCAAGAGCTATGGAGACAATTTTAAGATGGTCAGCAGCAGAATGTCTCTTGCTTTGAAAAAAATATTAACACTTGATACTTATAAAAATCTCTCCGACAACTTTGGATTACTTTCTGGAACTTGGGGTGGTATTTTTTCTGGTGCCGGTGTGCTTACTTGGCTCTTGACTGGTAGCACCAAAGCAGGTGGTTGGATCAAAGGTATTGGTGAAATCCTTGTTGATTCTTTCCAATTAGGTAAAGATCACTGGGCTTGCAAACGTACTAATTATATAAATTCAGGACTCTCATTTATTATGGGTTCACTTTGTGAAATGGCCTCCAAACAAAAAAACAACGAACCAGTGACTATGGCACTTTATTTTGTGGGTAGTGGTATCGGTCGTATGTTTATGACTTGGTCTAATACCAATGGTGAGCGTAATTATCCTGTTGGTGGACCAAGGGTCGTATCCTGACATTGGACATAATCTTGTATCACAATTAATCTCAGTACTAATCGGGTATAAAGATTAGAGGACGATGAGACAATAATACAAGATTATGTCCGATGTCAGGATACCACCCTATGATGAAATATTTTAGTCGTAACAAAACAAGTCTCAAGCATGAAGGCTTAGCGGCTCTTGTGGTTTTTTTAGTTGCATTACCTTTATCAATTGGTGTTGCAGTTGCAACTGGAGCTTCACCAACATCTGGGATTATTTCAGCAGCAGTTGGTGGTATTGTAGTTGGTTTACTCTCTGGCTGTCCTTTATCAGTTAGTGGTCCAACTGCTAGTTTAATGATTATCGTGGCAGAGATAATTACCAACTTCGGTCTTAAGCAACTTGGATTAATTGCTTTTCTTGCTGGAATTATTCAATTGATTTTTGCGATCTTGAAACTTGGACCAGTATTCAGAACCGTAGCACCATCAGTTATTCAAGGTATGCTCAGCGCGATTGGTGTCTCTATCTTTGCTTCTCAGTTCCATGTCATGGTTGGAGATAGCCCAAATCATAATCCAATTGCAAATTTAGCATTAATTCCCGGTTCTTTATTACATGGCTTATTTCCAATGGATGGCTCTGTTTACCATATGTCTGCATTGATTGGTGTCATCACAATTGGAACAATAATGCTCTGGAATCTTGTTCCCAAGCGTATCAAAGCTATTCCGCCAGCCTTGGTTGGTGTAGTTGTTTCAATTCTTGTCACTCAAATTTTTCATTTCCCTATCAAACACTTAAATCTACCCGATGGACTCATGCAGGATATAAATATAATTGACTTCAATGCAGTTATACCAGCTCTAACTAATTCAAGTTATATGCTCGCTGCTTTTACTGTGGCTTTCATTGCAACTGCCGAGACTTTGCTTACTGCAACAGCTGTCGATCAATTACATACAGGCGCTCGTGCTAATTACAATCAAGAGGTCTTTGCTCAAGCTACTGGTAATTTGGTGGCAGGATTTCTGGGAGTTTTACCAATTGCTGGAGTTATAATTCGTAGTGCTGCCAATGTTACAGCTGGTGCTAAAACAAGAATCTCAACAATTCTTCATGGAATATTCTTGTTAGTATTTATCATTATTTTCCCTCATGTTTTGGAGATAATCCCAACTTCTTGCTTTGCAGCAATCCTCGTCTATACCGGTGTTAGGCTAGTTAACTACAAAGCTCTGATTAAGATCTACAGTTATAGCCGGGCTGAATTTATAATCTATCTAATAACAGTTACTGCAGTACTCCTAACTAACTTACTTCAAGGAATCATCATTGGCTTACTTGTTTCATTTATTAGACTCTTACACCAAATTAATCATCTTGAAATCTCAACTCAAGCAATTGAAGGAACCGATGTAATAGAAGTTGATCTTGAAGGTGCTGCCAATTTTGTGACATTGCCGCAAATTGCTGATCTACTAGGGGCTCTTGAGCAGAAGAAAAAAGTTTATATATTCTTTGACAAGTGCCAGTACATTGACCATTCTTGTATTGATTTTTTGGTTAATTGGGAAACTCAATATATGGCTAGTGGTGGGAAGGTAGTACTTGAGCTTCATACGCTTACAGATCGTTTTTCTAAGTATGCGAGTACTGCCGAAAAAGACCGAACCAAATAGGGATTGGTCACCAAATCGCCCAGAACTGCGTTACCCTCACCCTCATTTGCGACAGCAAACTTCGGGAACGCCCTTCGGGCTTTCGCAAGCCTTGTTCTGAACAATTTTGTAACCAATCCTACATCATTACACGAAACCTTCGGTTTCGAAAGAGGTCTAATGACTATAATCTCGTGTGCTAATCTGAGTATGTGAGCACAAAAACCCTCAAAAAAATAAAGCTCGATGATTGCATTGAAGTACGCGGGGCTAAGCAACACAATCTCAAAAATATAGATGTAACTATTCCTAAGAATCAACTCGTTGTGATTACAGGTGTGAGTGGTTCTGGTAAAAGCTCGCTTGCTTTTGATACGATTTTTGCAGAAGGACAGAGACGTTATGTCGAGAGTCTCTCGGCTTATGCTAGGCAGTTTCTTGGACAGTTGGATAAGCCTGATGTTGAAGAGATCAAGGGCTTGAGTCCAGCAATTTCAATTGATCAAAAACAATCCTCGTATAATCCTCGCTCTACAGTTGGTACTGTCACTGAGATCTATGATCATTTGCGTTTATTATACGCGCGAATTGGTACGCAGTATTGTCCTGAATGTGACGCTAAGGTGGAAGCGCAAACTATCGATCAAATTATTGATCAAGTGCTTGAGTTGCAGCAAGGTAGTAAAGCCATGATTTTGGCTCCTTTAGTTAAAGACAAAAAAGGAGAGCACCAAAACTTGTTCTCAGCACTTAAATCAGAGGGCTTTGTCAGAGTGCGAGTAGATGGAGTTGTTTATACACTTGAAGAAACAATCAAGCTTGCCAAAACTAAAAAGCATGACATTGAATTAGTTGTCGACAGGATAGTAATTAAAGACTCTGCTAGAAGTCGTATTGCTGATAGTCTCGCTTTGGCTTTGAGTCGCGGTGAGGGAGTTGTCATTGTCCATGATTTAAGTACAGAGAAAGATCACCTATTCTCTGAGTTGATGGCTTGTCCCAATGGTCATGGTAGTTTGCCAGAGCTTGAACCCAAAAACTTTAGTTTTAATAGCCCGCACGGTGCTTGCAGCGCTTGTGATGGCTTGGGTATGGAGCAAGAATTGTCAGAAGATCTTTTGGTACCCGTGCCAAGCCTGACTCTTGCTGAAGGTGCTATCAAGCCTTGGGCAAAAACCAATAACCCTTTTTATAAAGCATTGCTAGATGCTTTGATGACGACACTCGGGTTGTCGATGAAAACTCCTTTTGGAGAGTTTTCTGACAAAACCAAAGATATAATTTTTAATGGTTATGATGAAAAGCGAGTCAAGATTGATACCAAAAAATATCCCAATCTTGGTTACGGTAATTACAATGTCTATTATGAAGGTGTGGTTGGGCAACTGCAGCGTCGCTACAAAGAATCTGGTTCAGAGAGCTGGAAAGCTGAGCTTGAGCAATATATGATCGAAACAGATTGCCCCAAGTGCAATGGTGCAAGACTCAAGCCTTCTGTCTTAGCTGTCAAAATTGCTGGACAAAGCATAGCTGATATCTCCAGGCTCTCTGTTGAGAAAGCAGATGATTTCTTTTCTAAGCTTGAACTGTTTTTGAATCCACAACATGCACAGATAGCCCATCAGGTTTTGATTGAAATTAGAGCGAGGCTCAAGTTTTTGAAAGATGTGGGCTTGTCATATTTGACTTTGTCACGTTCAGCTAAGACTCTTTCTGGTGGTGAGTTTCAACGTATTCGCTTGGCTTCGCAGATTGGCTCTTCCTTGACTGGTGTTTTGTATGTTTTAGATGAACCGTCTATTGGTTTACATCAAAAAGACAATGATAAATTACTTGCTACCCTTAATCATTTGCGTGATATTGGTAATACTGTCTTGGTAGTGGAGCATGATCAAGAGACAATTATCAAGGCAGATCATGTTTTAGATATTGGCCCCAAAGCTGGTGTTCATGGTGGTTACGTGGTGGCTCAAGGTAGCGTACAGGATATTATGGATGCTCCAGATTCTATTACTGGCGCTTATTTGTCTGGTAGGCTTAAGATAGAGGTACCTTCAACTAGACGTGAAGGTAATGGAAATTATTTGAGTATTAATGGTGCCACAAAAAATAATCTCAAAGACATCAGTGTTGATTTCCCGCTTGGCAAATTCATTTCAGTAACAGGAGTGAGCGGCTCTGGCAAAAGCTCTTTGATAAATGATTTATTAAGGCCAGCTTTGATGCACAAGCTTGGTTACAAGGTGCCAATGCCGCGGGAATTGAAATCAATCAATGGACACAAAGAACTTGATAAAGTAATTGTAATTGACCAAAGCCCGATTGGTCGAACTCCTCGCTCTAATCCAGCGACCTATGTCGGAGTTTTTGATCCTATACGTCAAGTCTTCTCGCAAACTATAGAAGCCAAGGCAAGAGGCTATAATCCAGGACGTTTTAGTTTCAATGTCAAAGGCGGTCGTTGTGAGGCTTGTGGCGGGGCTGGCTTGGTTGAGATTGAGATGAATTTCTTACCTTCTGTCTATGTCAAGTGTGATATTTGCAAAGGACGCCGTTATAATCAAGAAACGCTTGAAGTTAAATTCAAAAACAAATCCATTTTTGATATTTTAGAAATGACAGTTGAAGAAGCACTTAGCTTCTTTGATGCTATCCCTCAAGTCAAAAAGAAACTCCAAGCTCTGCAGGATGTAGGTTTGGATTATATTCGTCTTGGGCAAGCTGCCACGACTCTCTCTGGCGGTGAGGCTCAAAGAATCAAGCTAGCCTCTGAATTATCCAAGCGCCCTACTGGCAAAACAATGTATCTACTCGATGAACCGACAACAGGCTTGCATTGGTTTGATATTCAACATCTTTTGAATGTGCTTAATCGTTTGGTAGATACTGGTAATACCGTCTTGGTAATCGAGCACAATCTGGATGTAATTAAACACTCTGATCATATTGTTGATCTTGGTCCCGAGGGCGGTGATGCTGGCGGTGAGCTGCTTGCTCAAGGAAGCCCAGAAGAAGTTGCATTGAGCACTAAATCCTATACTGCTCAGTATTTGTAATCCGAGTCATTGTCGGTTGCGATTATAGTAAACCAATAAAGTCTTCGAAATTTTTGCAAAGTCTTTGAGCCATTCGGATTGAGGTTGCCTATTCGTTTTTGCATAGCAAAAACAACAAAAACCCCTTCTTAGCCACGGTCTGAGGGCGAAAAGAGCTTTGTCAAGAATTAAGAAGATTTTATTGGTTTACTATATAATTGAATAGTGGTTTATACAGTCCTGGAAATTGGTAGCGGCAGCTACAAACTACATAAGGAAGGTGCTTTTAGTTTGCGCTTTCAAAGCTCTCTTGGTAAGGGACTTAGAAAATCACATCTTGCACAAGAGTCTGTCAAGATCGCACTTACTAGTCTTCGCGAAGAAATTATTCCTTTCTTAGCCAAGAACAATATTGAGCCAGCTGAGCTATTGGTTTTTGCAACTGCTGCAATTCGAGAAGCGATGAAAGATCCGCGCGGTAGTGGTGAGAGTTTCTTAAAGAAGCTTCGTGGTTTTGGTTTCAAAGACATTAGGGTTTTTTCTGAAGACCAAGAATGTTGTTATGCTGCCATGGCTGTCTATGAAGATCTCAAAGACAAGTATCAGGATTTTCTATTACTAGATACTGGTGGAGCTAGTCACCAATTGGTGGAAATCAGTGCTGGTGAGATAGTGAGACAGAAGTCCTTCCCGATAGGTTCACACGTTGATCTTAATACAACCAGATTGCCAAATTACCTTGCCTCTAATTATTCATTTGATAAACCACTTGCTTTGATCGGTACTAGTGCATTAATTCTAAGAGCAATCACAAATATCAGCAGAAGTACATTAAGCCAAATCGTTGCTGAGCTTGAACCAATGGATGTCGCTGCTCGAAGAGACTTTCTCAAGTTGCTTATTCCAGATGTGTCTGTCCATAAACTCTTGGTTGATTTTAGACTAGCAATAATTAATAACGCCTTCAAGATTATTCTTAACTGCGCTATAGAATTGCGTTGTCCTGAATTTATTTATACGCCAGGACAATCGATGAATTATATTTCAGAGAATGGATTTTCGCTTGATTAATAAACATCATTCGGCGCACTAAACCTTTCTCTATAGCTTCTTTGTTTAGGGAAGACATAGTCAGGTATATTGCGGATACCAACTTTGGTTTTACTGGATTTGAATTGTTTTTCGTTTGCATTTCTGACTTTATGAAAGTTGGCTTGATTGAGATCAGCGTCATTGAATTTAGTGTCTTGAAGATTGGCTCCTTCAAAATTGGCGGCTTCAAGTCCAGTATTGCTCAGGTCAGCGCCTTCTAGATTGGCATTAACAAAATTAACACTACGCAAGTTAGAGCCTTTGAAATTAACATTTTTGAGATTAGCTCCGCGGAAACTGGCAGCTTCCAAGTTGGATGATCTGAAATTGCAGTTTTCAAGATTGGATCCAGAAAAGTCTGCTAGTTTGAATAAGGTCTCGTCGAACTTCGAATTATGAAAATCACTTTCTGACATTAAAGCTCTTGGACCTATAGCACCTGTGAATAAAGAATTATACACTGTTGAATTATAGAAATTCGCACTGTCTATTCTCGCTCTAATGAAGTTGGCTTCTGGTAGTTTGGCATCTACAAATTGGGCATACTCAGCAGAAGCCCCTCTGAAGCTCATATTGGCTTGGTTGACTCCTTCAAAACTTGTGTAACGCAAGTCACTTTGTAAGAAATTATTCATTTCATCAAAACTCAATTTACTCAAGTCTAAGCCTGATAAATTCATTAGTTCAGTTTTGACAGCACCGCTTCTTGTTACCATCCCAATGTCTTGTCCTTGTAGTATGAGAATGACATCTTCATTTGATAATGCTTCCGGATAAAAGTCCCCCATTACAGGATCATTAATTCGAGGATCATCTTTGACTAGTTTCCTCGCTTCTTCTACTTGAGCTTGTTTGAGATGATGGTGATGCATCAATTCCTGTGCGAGTTCTGGTATTTCACCTTGGTAGTTTTCTGGCATATGATGATTGACGGCAACGTATGCAATTAGATCGTTGTATTTAGTTTCTTCTAAGTAATCAGCAAATAGCAACAAAAAGAATACTAAAAAGAGAATCAAAAGAAAGTTCACCAAAACCCAAAATGGTTTATTGATCAAATTCTTTATATCTCTACCAAAGTCTATTGTTTTAAAATTGAGCCAAGGATCTTTTGATGAGGAAGTGACTTTGGGTTTTTCATCATCATCATCAATTTCTAGAAGTAGAGTACCATCTTCCGATTGTTCAAACTTCTCTAGTTGAGCCTCTTCTTCAATTTGCTCAAAACTTAGTTCTTCGTTATTTTCCGGCTCTTCTTCCATCCGCTTTTAGTATTAATCCCGCTGGCTCTAGGAAAGTATCTCTTCACGTATAGAATTGGTGAGCTTGATCAGATAACTGAGGTTGTGGATACTAAGTAGTGTTGCAGCTAGCATTTCTTGGGCTCGAAATAAGTGTCGAATATAAGCTCTGCTGTGATTTGTGCAAGCATAGCAAGCGCAATTTGAATCAAGTGGTTTAAAGTCGGCTGTATACTGACTATTTTTAATTAGTTGTCTTACTCCATTTTTATCAAAGAATGCTCCATGCCTGGCAATTCGAGTTGGCATGACGCAATCAAACATATCGATGCCGGCTTCAATTGCTTTGACTATATCTTCTTTGGTTCCTATGCCCATTAAATATCTTGGTTTGTTTTCTGGCAACAGCGGCGTGGTGTATTTAACTATCTCGTCAATATCCTCTCGACTTTCTCCCACTGAAACTCCGCCGATTGCAAAACCAGGTGCGTCATGTTGAGTGAGCGCTTCAACGCTTTGGGCACGCAGATCTTTGAAAATACCACCTTGCACTATTAAAAACAAAGCTTGGTCTTCAGGTCTTAGTTTTTGTTCAAGTGAGTTTTGATGTTGAATCATACAGCGCTCCGCCCATCTATGAGTGCGTTCCATGGCTTCTTTGGTTTCCTCATAACTTGCTCCACCATCAGGACAATGATCAAAAGCCATGATGATATCAGCTCCCATTTTGTTTTGCATTGTGATTGAATCTTCTGGACTAATAAAATGTTTGTTGCCAGCTAGGTTGTCAATAAATTCTGCACCTTGATCATTGATTTTGCATTTGCCTAATCTTGATTGAGAGAAGATTTGAAAACCTCCAGAGTCTGTCAAAAATGGTTTTTGGTATGAGGTCCAATCATGTAAACCTCCGGCTTGATGAATCAAGTCTTCTCCAGGTCTTAGATGAAGATGATAAGTATTTGATAGGACGATTTCAGTGCCGCAAGCATCAAGTTGATCAAAACTCATTGCTTTAATTGCTGATTGTGTTGCCACTGGCATGAAGACAGGTGTTTCAATAACTCCGTGTGGAGTAGTGATTTTGCCAGCTCTGGCCTCGCCTTTTTTCTTGATTAATTCAAATTGAAAACTCATGCTATTAGCTCGGATTATAACAAGTCTTTGTCTTTAGGGGTTTACCCCTGGGCGGGGCTCAATATTTACCCAAATTAACTGAGCAAAGGGCTTTCAATGAGTGATACGATTTGTGCCAGTTATGATTAGAAAGAACATAGTCCGTATATTATCCATCTTGCTAGTGAGTTTTTTGCTTACTGATGCTGCTGTTGCACGCATTCCTTTACCGATATCGCGCAATCGATTTGTAAGTAGAACTAGTTCAAGGCGGATTATTAGTGCTACCGGTACTACTTTAAGAAGAAGTGGTGGTGCTCCGTCAAGTGCATCGATAATCTCAAACAATAATCAAGGACGCTTGGCAAGTGCTGATCCAACAGGTCTTGCAAGAGCAGTAGATACAAGCGGCGATGCAGATTCAAACGCAACAATAATTTCAAACAATAATCAA
>JAQCFG010000003.1 GCA_027618255.1 Cyanobacteriota bacterium | reverse complement strand
AATTGACACTGGCGAGACTTCTCAGGGCAATCTTGCTGATATAGTTGCTGCTTTGAAACCAGGAATTGAAGCAGAGTTACAAGATTGTGATTATTTGTTTATTGTGGGTGCTGGGAATATAGCGAAGGTTGCTGAGAGTTTTTGTCAAACGACTAATTCAAGTATTGCTTAATCAAACTCACCGGATGCATCACCTGATACTCATCACTCAAATGAGCTTGTATTTGTGACATACAACCTGGGTTTGCGGTTAATACTATCGCGTCATTGCGAGCCGAAGGCGTGGCAATCCAGTCTTCTTGACTAGATTGCTTCGCTCCACTTTGTTCCGCTCCCAATGACGATCTTATATTCTCTGCCTTGCGCTGACCAATCTCATTAGCCATTTTGCTTTGAATCAAATTATAAAACCCAGCCGAACCGCAACAGAGATCAGCTTCGTGTAGCGGAATCAATTCAAGTCCAGGAATTTGTTTGAGCAAATCAACATAGTCTTGTGAAACTCCTTGTTGGTGATTGAGATGGCAGGCTGGGTGGTAGACCGCTTTCGTCATCCTGAGCGAAGCGACAGGATCTCTTTGCAGCGGATTGACCAGCGCATTTTTCAACGCCTCAATCAAATCCATCACGGGCAAGCCCGAATGATTTTTAATAAAAGCCCCACAACCTGCTGAGTTCATTACTACTGGATACTGATGCTTAGCTAGTATCGATGTGGTTTCCTCAAGCTGTTTTTCACCAAGTTTGTTTTCGCCACTATGGTAAGCAAGAGCACCGCAGCACTGTGTTTCAGGGATGTAGACATCATAACCAAAAGCGTTAAGCACATGGATACTATCCCAATGTACATTGTTGTAAGCTGTGTCCATCACACAACCAAGTGGCATGGAGACGGTCTTGGCGTCTACGGCATTAGACTTATAAATATAATTAGTTTTAATTTCCCTATACTCAAAATCAAAACTAGGGGCTAGCTTATTAAACAAACGCAAAGGCAAAAAACGTCCTATCACTCTTGTCAGATTCAATAAAACTCTATTCGGCAATAAATACTGGAACGCCAGGCGTCTAACGGCAGCCATAAAGCCCTTAGTGTAATTGCTCAAGCCCAATTCATGGCGGGCATATTCAAGAATATTGACATAGTCAACACCTGACGGGCAGACGGTTTCACAGGCGGAGCATTCAAGGCAGCCATCTAAATACTCAACGAACTCATCTCTTTCTTTAATCTCATTAGTCAATAGATTATTGATCAAATACAATCTTCCACGCGGCGAATGTCCTTCATTCGCTGTAACTTGATAAGTCGGGCAAGCTGGCAGGCAGATACCGCAATGAATACATGCTTTAATCGTTTCATTAATAGTTGCTGCGTCCATTAAGCAAAGTCCTTCTGGAGTTGTATGAATAAATCCAACTCTGGGTTATCAGTATCGTTCAACTGGGTTTCTAGTTTTTTGTTTTCATCTGTCTTAGGATAAATATAGTAGTAACAATCATCTAGCTTTTTTAAATTCTGGACAGAAGACTCTAACAGAAGATAGCCTCTCTTAGGGTAGATCTGACAAGGCTGCCCTAATGACTTTGCGGTATTGAATAAGCTCGTCACAACTCCATGAACTTCAATCCTTAAACCAGAGCTAGGATACTCTTTGACATAAGGCTTAATCACAAAATCCAAATCAAGCTCACTAGCCACAAATTCTTCTAATCTTCTAGCCAAGCGAGCTTGCTTCAAGGCAATGAGTTCTTCACTCGTGGCAGTAAAACTCACATTGAGTTGCCCTGCCAAATTAATTGCCAGCTCAAAACTCTCATCAAAATCCATGGTCGCTATTTTGTGCAAAAAAACAATCAAGTCAAGATCAAGTTCTCGTTCAAGCTTCAAGCTCAATTCACAAATCAATGATGGTAGTTTCTCCAAACGCAAACTTGCTGTTTCAATCTTTGCCAAGGATTCGCAACTACCCAAATATATTTTACTCAAATCATAACCAGATACATTTTTGATTACCTTGCCGCCGGTTTTGCTATACAAGCCACTGACATGTTTCACGCCAAGTCCCAGAACCTGCCTAGCGTCATGTCCCCAGTCTTCTGCCAAAATTTGCGCAATCGTATAGTCCTCAGGAGCAAGCAAAGTAGAAATTAAACACTGTTGAATTAAATCCCTATCAAACTCTTTCAATGTCAAAGTCCCTGGCACTGTTGCAACCAAGTCATCAGCTTCAATCAAGTAGGTCATAGTAAAGCCTCATGCGCGCTTGTTTCTATTTGATCATCCAATGGTTTGAGTTCAAGCTCAAGTCCGGCAAAAGTAATTGCTCTTCTCAATAACTCGTCAGCAAGATGAGGGTTCTTGGGTAAGACACTACCATGTAAATAACTGCCAATAAGATTGTTGTAGATTATACCTTCAAAGCCATCCTCCCCGTTATTACCATAGCCCTTGATTACTTTAGCTAAGGGTTTTGCACTTGCGCCTAAATATGTTCTACCAGAATGATTTTCAAAGCCAACAATCGTTCTAGGCACAATCTCTATTAACAGCTCAGCAACAACATTACCAATCAATCGATCCTGAAACTTGGCAGTAGAACTTGGCGCCCTCGTCTCACAATCCAAAATCCCCAGTCCTTGCATAATAGAACCATCACTAGTTTCATAGCTCTTACCAAGTAATTGATAACCACCACAAATAGCCAAAGCAGCCCCGCCAGCTTCAATAAAATCACTTAGTTCTTGCTTGCGCTTAAGTAAATCAAGGGCGACAAGCTCTTGACCACTATCTTGCCCGCCACCAATAAAAAATAAATGGTAATCGGTTATTCTCTTCTCATCATCAAGATCAAATTGATCAACTTGAAAATCAATAGCTCGCCACTCAAGTCTCTTAGACAAAGCCATGATATTACCCCCATCACCATAGAGATTGAGTTGTTTGGGATAGAGGTGGGCTATTTTGAGCACATTTCTATTCTAGCATCCGTCTTCACTTTGCTACGACGCAATGAGTATTTCTGAAGCATACCAGCTTCGATATCCGTCTTCGCTTTGCTACGACGCAATGAGTATTTCTGAAGCTTACCAACTTCGATATCCGTCTTCGCTACGCTTCGACGCGATGAGCATTGCTGAAGCTTGCAGCTTCAGCAATGCTCACATAAAAAGTTGTTTTTGCAAAGATTCTTCTTGAGCAATTAGTTTCGCTGGATAACGCAGGTTAAGATCTTCACCATTTTCAACAGCACGCTTGATTGAATCAACTAAGGAGCTGCGTATTTCTGGAGTGTCTTCAATAATCGTCAAAACATTTTTATAATATGTTTCAAGATCACCAAAACTCATCTCGGAAATATCAACCGATTCCTCACTTACTTCATCAGAAGCAACAAGACGACCATTGCTCTTGACTTTCTTTTTATTAATCAGCTCTGATACAAAACTGTATGCGAGCATCTTGCTTACTTGAGAAACTTCCATCTAAACTTCCTGTAAAATCCCTATCCTATGAGCCAAGCTAGTGCTCTGTTGCACACCATATCAGCTTTTTGTCTTTATCCCAACCCTCTAGAACCCGCCGTAAACAAGCTCTAATTTTTATATCGGTCATTTGACCTAGAAGCTTTAGTATAATAAGCAAATAAGCTAAAATTAATTAATGACAAGCCTTATTTGTGCAGCCTGTGTAAGCGAATTACCTAAAAATCCATTAAATTTGCCAAATTTGAGAGGCAAAGAGCCAATTTTAGAGGTCGTTGGTATAGGCTATCTTGAAGCTGCTATCAATCTCTCTAAACTACTTCAATCAAGAAACGATATCTCCGAAATCATCTTTGTAGGCACTGCTGGTGCCTATAGCCAAAATATCAAGATTGGCGAGCAAATCATAGTTAGTGCTGCAGCTCTTTTAAATCTCGGTTCAGTTCAAGGACTTAGCTACACTATCAAAGATATTTATCCTATCCTTCACGCCAGTCAACCAGATTCAAAGAATCTTTTATGTCTCTCAAGTCTTGAAATCACTCAAGACGAGACTATCTCCAAACAAATTATTAAACATTATCAAACAGACGCAATTATAGAAAACATGGAGCTCTACGGTATAGCCAAAGTTGCAAGTGATCATCAAATCCCTTGGTCAGCTCATTTGCGTGTTACCAACTACACCAATAAAAATGCACATGAAGATTATATCTCCAACATTAAAGATGGAGACCCCGGGTATCTCCATTTTTAATGTTGGAGATTATTTACGCGCTATATCAATGATTTAAGGCAAGCATAGATTAAAATGGAGATACCCGGGGTCTCCATTTTATAGATACAAGTCTCTAGTATAAGCAGCGATTTTGTTAAACAAAGGTCCAGCCACAGTATCACCCCAACGACCATCTGTCTTTGGATCATCAATTACAACTAAGGCAATATATTTAGGATTATAAGCGGGGAAGAAACCTAAGAAAGAAGCGACAGTTTCTTTCTTAGAATAACCACCACCTTCTTTAATTTTCTCTGCCGTACCAGTTTTACCAGCGATAGTCAAATTATCAACACGACCAGCAATGCTAGATTTAAATTTCAGATTGTGATCAATTGCTCTTGCCAAAAGGCTTCTAACACCATAAGCATTTTCAGCGCTTATAATGGGCTCAGACTTGTCAGTCGCCAGCGGCTTAGTATCAAGAAACAAAGTCGGACTAACCCAAAGACCATCATTAGCAATCACATTCACCGCTGCTAGCAACTGTAGCGGAGTAACTGAAATCGCACCATGACCCATGCCAGTAGTTGCAGTATCAGAGTTACGCCATTTTTTGTGCTTAATTAAAATACCCTTGGACTCACCGCTTAATTCAATCCCTGTTTTTTGTCCAAAACCAAACTTGTGAATATATTCATGGAAAACCTTAGGTCCCATTGCCAGAGCCAAATGAGCAGCAAAAGTATTACTCGATCTTTCAAACAAATTTTGTAGATTCAATTCTTCAACTTTGGTTTCACCTAGTTTGTATTCATGGTTTTTGATTTTCCATTTATCAATCTCCAAAAAACCTTCATCTACAAAACGATGGCTCAGGTCTATAGTCCCCGACTCTAGAGCTGAAGCAACTGTCACTATTTTAAAAATAGAACCAGGTTGATAAACATCAACCAATGGCCAGTTCTTAATTCGTGACAAACTAAAATCAAAATAGTTATTGGGATTAAAACCAGGACTAGTAGCCATTGCCATCATTTGTCCCGTTGCAACTTCCATCAACAAAACAGTCCCTCTCGTTGCCTTGGTTTCAGCGATTCGTTTCTTCAATTCTTTTTCTGCAAAAACTTGCAAGCGAGAATCCAAACTCAACTTAAGCTTGTGTTCAGGATCTTCTTCTAGCCTCTTCTGGTAATCAACTTCAAGACCCTGTCTTGCTTGTCCATAAAGATCAACATAGCCAAGCACATGAGAAGCCAGTTCATCTTGTGGGTAGAACCTACGCCTAACCTGGCGCAAATAGAGCAATTTAGAATCGAGCTTCCTGATTTTGTTGGCCTGTTCGCGGCTCAAGCCATGCGCAAGAGTCTTACTATAACGAGCCTTAAGATCTTCTGGGTTTTTCAAATCAATAATTTGCTCCAGCCTAAAAGCAAGCATACCCCTATCTTCACTAGTACTAACTGGATTGTATTCAAGTGTATACTTCATCAAATCCAAAGCAAGGACTTTATCATTACGATCAACGATCTCTGCTCTTGCAGGACTAAGTTTGTAAGCCTGTCCATAACGCTTGATGTAGGCAGAATATTTTTGTCCGTCGATGATTTGAAATTGAAATAAACGACCCAATATAGCAAGGAATGCTAAAGCGATAAGTATTTGTATACTGCGGTAACGAAAATTTGACATATTACACTAATGAATAAGATCCTAACCACTTGAAATAACTAAAATGTTGCCTTACTTGACGCACAAGCGTGTCATAGCGCGGGTCTTCTTTGTGCAAATCAAAATCAACCAAGAATAAATACTCGCCAATATTTTTCTTTGCCGGTCTTGATTCAATACGACTCAAATTAACATTGTTAACGGCAAATAATCTAAGTATTACCTGCAAACTCCCTGGCGCATCTTTTGTTTGAAAAAGTATTGTAGTTTTATTTTTGGCTGCTGGATTAAAATCCTCAAGATTTTTGGACAAAATCCAAAAACGAGTTTCATTAATATCACTATCATTAATTGCTTTTGCAATTAAATCCAAACCGTAAATCTCAGCACAGAGTTCACTTGCAATTACAACTTGATTGGGATTCTGCGCTTCATTAGCTTTGAGCGCCTTAGCTGCTGAGCTATTACTAGAGCTTGGCAAGATTTCTACATTCGGCAAATTATTACGAATATAATCCATACACTGCCCTAAAGCCATATGATGGGCTCTGATTTTTTGAGTCTGGGCAAGCTTGCTCTTATCAAAGCTAGGCAAAGCAAGTAAACAATGATCTATCGGCAAAATAAATTCTTGAATCACATAAATATCTTCTGACTGTTGCAAAGCCTCAATCGTCTCGGCAACGCCACCAGCAATTGAATTCTCCACAGGCACAATCGCTCTATCAACTAAACCAACAGCAAGATCATGAACTATATTGGTAATAGTAGAACTGGGTATTAAATCAGCTCCATTAAAGACTTTTTGAGCAGCGATATGAGTATATGAACCTTCGGGACCTAAGTAAGAAACTTGCATTCTCTATAGATTAGCAGATAAATTCTAGCCCATCGTGTTAAGATAAAGGAAATGGCGCCAGCTTTGCCTCGCACATTATGCACTTCCAAACTTACCAACTAAGCAAGAATTAGAAGCATTAGTCAAACAAATTACAAATACTAATCTACCAGATAAGTTTGCGCTAAGCTATTTATAAGACATGGTTTGTCTTATAAGTATAAATAGGAGCAGCCCATCAATATCAAAGAACTCAATCAAGCTCTCGATCAATTCGATCAGACATTCTTTGCCAAACTTGAACCAGTGCTCGAAGAAATTCGCTGCCAATCTAAAGCCCTAGCTTCCAACCTCAAAGAATGTATTACTAGACTTCAGAATAGCGACCGGTATCAGCGTGCTGCTCGCGGCGAAGTTATTGCCTGCAAAGACAGTGACTTAGAGGGCGAAGAATTTGAGATATTTCGCAAATATGTAAGACTACTTAGATCTTGTACAATTATTTGCGGGCAGAATTGCTCTAGAGATTTTAAAGTATTATTTCTTGATTTCTTTAGTGGTAGCCGTTTAGAATTAGCAAAATCATATGAGTCTGGCAAAAACCAAAAAGAAAAAACGACGTAATAAATTATTTGCTTCCGCCAAGCCCAAAGTCCGCAAGAATTATCAACAACTCTATTCTGACAAACACCTCGAAAATTTTTCTAAGTTAATTAGCTTTGATGAGAAGCTCCATCTAGATCTCGCTGAAGGCACTCTAATAATTGGTTTTGATGAGGTTGGCAGAGGCTGCGTAGCTGGACCTGTTTGCACCGGCGCTTATTCTTGTTCTAGTTTTTATGCCGAAAAACAAGATCTACTAACTGAAGTCAAACGATCTAGTCAATTAATGAGTGGTGATTTCATCTCACTGAATGATAGAGATAGATATTACGCTGAAACAATTATCAACGAGACCAGTATTAGACATCCTGCAAAACCTCGTTTTGCTAGTGATGTCGACACAAAAGAGGTCGGAACGGTACGGCGCACTAGTTCCGCTAGTAAAGACAAAGGGAACTTTCGCAAAAGGTCTATTGAAGCAGACTTGCAAGATGTCCAAGAAATTAGTTCATTATTACTGCTCGATGATAGTAAAAAAGTCCTCAAATCCAAACGTAAAGCACTCTGCAAGGCTTTACTCGACCTACCTTATTTCAGTGCCGATCAACACCTGTTTCATTCAACTAATATGCAAAGTGCCGAATATATCGACAAATACGGTATTGTCAAAGCTATCTGGCGCTCTATGACAGAAAACCTCATCAATATCGTTCAGCAGCACCTTGATCTCTATCACCGTTACCCAGATGAGATTCTCTTATTAATTGACGGCACAAAGACCATACAAAACCTAGCAGAACTAAGTAGAGAAATCTTTAAAAAACGCAAAATCATAGATTTTAGTTTCCTAGAACTTGGGCTTGATTACAAGCAAACTCACATACAACTTAAACGCGAGCAAAACGAGATCATCATCAGACAAAAAAACATAGTCAAAGGTGACTCAACGAGTTCTCTGATTGCAGCAGCTAGCAACCTTGCTAAAGACAAGCGTGATGATTATATGAGAGAACTTGCAATCTCACAGCCACAGTATATCTGGGAAACTAATGTCGGCTACGGCACCAGCAAACACATGCGAGCCATTCAAGAACATGGCTTGACCAAAGAACATCGTAAGACTTTCCTGGGCAATATCAACGCCGGGTCGTAACAAAGTAACGAACGTTACTTTGTTACGACCCGGCGTTGGTAAAACACAGCATAAACTGCCGGCACCAAAACCAAGGTCAAAACAGTCGCAACTGTCATCCCAGCAATAATCACGACCCCAAGACTTTGTCTAGATTCAGTACCAATACCTAAAGCAAGCGCGATAGGCAGCAAACCCAAAATCGTAGAAACTGCCGTCATTAATACTGGGCGCAAACGCAAACGAGCAGCCTGTTTGATTGCATCCATTGTCGACATTCCTTGCTCGCGCAGCTGATTCATAAACTCAACAAGCAAAATTCCATTTTTGGTTGCCATACCAATAAGCATAATCATGCCAACTTGAGAATAAAGATTGAGACTAATGTTTTTAAACTGCGGAATTGCATATTGAAGCCAAAAGAATTTCTCACCTAAAATACCAGTCAGGACATGAGTAATCCACGGGAAAAATTGAAAAGCAAAAATACCAAATAACGCACCTACCAGCGCCAGTGGTACTGTAAGCATAATTATTACTGGAGACAAGAAGCTCTCAAACTGTCCAGCCAAAAATAGATAAGCAAAAATCAAAGCTATAACAAAACCGAAATAAAGCGCAGCATTGGAGTCTTGCAATTCTTTAGAAGTACCCAAATAATCCATCTCAAAATCTGCAGGCACATTCTCCATTCCAGCAATTACTGTCTTAGCAAGTCTCTCCAATTCCATAAGCCCATCAGAAGGCGTAACACCCACTTGAGGAGAGGCTTCTATGGTTACTGATTTCTTGCGATTATGATGATTCAGATCCTCAGCTCCAATAGTCTCCCTTACTGTAATTAAATTACTCAATTGAATCATCCGCCCATCTTGGTTACGAAGCGCAAACTCGCCAATCTTGCTGATACTATCTTTCTGGTCTCTAGCGACAGTAAGTATGACTTTATAATTCTCTCCCTTATCATTAAACTCGGTAACATCAATACCGGTAAACAATAATTCTATTGACTTAGAAATATCCTCCATCGACAAACCAAGGCTCTGAGCTTTTTCTCTGTTGATATCAACAGTAAGCTCTGGTTTATCAAGACTCAAATTAGAACGAGCAAACATAATCGCTGGCAAGGTCGCCGATTGCTGAGTAATTGCAGCTGACGCCTTAACCAAGAAATCAAGATTGTTTGATTTAAGGACAAGCTGAATTGGCTGACTACCAAAACCACTATCTGGACCTGATTTGGGCATAATTGGCAAAGTAAAAACCTCAGGCATTGCAAAAAGCTGCGGATAAAGTGGCCCAACGATAGCTCCAACCTTGCGAGCTCTTTCTTTCCAATGCTTAAGCCTGGTGATTATAATCCCTTCTGTCACTTTACCTGGCGCATCACGCCCAAAGGCAGCAACTGAAATAGTTGTAGCAATTTCGGGTATCTTTGCAAGCAAAGTCTCAACTTTGCGTATCTGCTTATCAATTACATCTATATTACTGCCACGTGGGCTTTTAAAGATCACAAAAAAGGTCCCTCTATCTTCATTAGGTATAAAATCCTTGGGCAAGCTATTAAAAAGAAATACTGAAGCAAAAACTGAAACCAATAATACTATTGAAACAAATTTGTTTTTATGTTTTAAAACCAAATCAAGCATTGAAGCATAAGCTTGTTCCAGTCTCACAAAAAGTCTTTCGAGCCATATTTTAATTTGATTATAGAAAGTAAAACCTTGATGGCTAGATCTTGAAGGTATCTTCACAAAAACTCTTGAGCACAACATTGGCACGATAGTGAGTGCCACAAAACTAGAAATACTAGTAGCAAAACACAGTGAAAAAGCAAACTCAGAAAGTAATCTACCAGTAATTCCTGACAGAAAAGCCACCGGCAAAAATATAGAAATCAAAACCAAAGTAGTAGCTATAACAGCAAAAGTAATTTCTTCTGCTCCTTTCTTGGCTGCAGCCTTAGCGTCCATACCTTCTTCTATATAACGATAAATATTCTCAAGAACAATAATCGAGTCATCAACCACAATTCCAATTGCAATAATTAAACCAAGCAAAGTCATTTGATTTAACGTAAAACCAAAAGCTTGAATCCCAATCATCACACCCACAAGGCTAATTGGAATCGCCAAACTTGGAATCAGAGTAGTTCTGATATTACGCAAAAATACAAAAATAACTAAGAGCACCAATAAAGTCGCTTGGAAAATAGTCGTGTAAAGCTCTTGAAGACTCAGGCGAATAAACTGCGCAGCATCATAACCAACCTCAAGCTCAATATCCTCAGGTATCTTCGGCTCTAATTCCTTAATTAATTTGTGAACAGCATCTGAAATTTTGACTGTATTAGACTGAGCTTGTCTTACAATACCAAGCCCAAAACCCTGTTGTCCATTGAATCTCACAAAACTCTTATCATTCTGGGCACCAAGTATCACTTGAGCGACGTCTTTGAGTTTAACTAAACCAAAGCTTGAATCCTTAATACTGATATTGGCATATTCCTCAGGAGTCGTTAGCTTGGCATTAACATTGATACTAAACTCTCTAGTCTTTGACAAAATAGTACCAGCGGGCAATTCTATATTATTAGCGTCAAGAGCTTTTTCTATATCAATAACCGTAAGACCATAATAAGCGAGCTTCTTGGTATCAAGCAGAACTTGAATCGAACGGCGCCGCTCACCACCAAAAATCACCTTGGAAACACCTGGTACATTTTGAAAATAATCCTTAATCTCCTGATCAACATACTCAGCTAGGTCAATTAGGTTTCTCTCGGGAGAGTCTGTTCGAGAAGTTCCCAGATGCAAGGCTTGCGACGAAAGTGATGGCTGAGTTGACTGAGCCGTCAATGATGACATCACTTGAGGAGTGTAACGCAGCAGATGGGGCTTCTCGGATAGACTCTTAGACTGCACTTTGATCCACATGATAGGCTGGGCGTCAGCATCTGCCTTGGCAATAATCGGATCGTCAGCATTATCAGGAAGCTTTCTTGAAATCCTAGCTACTTTATCTCTAACATCTTGAGCTGCAATATCAATATTGCGCTCAAGCACAAACTCAAGCACAACAGTACTCACTTGATCTCTAGAACTAGAGGTCATTGTTTTGATTCCAGTAATTCCAGAAAGCTCAGACTCAATCAAATCAGTAATCTCTGACTCAATAACAGTAGAACTAGCACCTGGATACACAGTAGTAATAGTAATTACTGGCGGATCAATATCCGGGTATTCACGGACTGGTAATTTGCTCCAAGCTAAAAACCCAGCAAAAACAATAACCAGAGACATTACTGTTGCCAGTACTGGTTTTTGGATTGAGAGGTCTGGTAGAGAGCTGATTTTCATTGCTGTTGTTACAATCTTAGCAATTTAGAATATGCTAAGATAAGAAATATGGAAGTAACAGAAACAAGACATAATAGTGCACATGTACAAAGGGGAGTGATGGCAGCGCGAGTATCAAAGGCCTTCACGCATGCTCTTGGCCACGAACTTGTAGCTAGCTCTACAACTATTACTGAGGCTGAAAGCAAAGCAAAAGAAATTGCCAAACGACTTGCTGCAGACACTAGCGCCACAACACCAACTAAGCTACTTCCTGGTGAGCTCACCGAGGCAGAAGATAAACAACTAAGTGAGGGTATCTTCCCTAAAACCTTACTCGATGATAGAGGTTATTTGAAATCTGAAAAAGCTCAAGCACTGCAAGCTAAGCTAATTAAGCTCTCTAAAAATGATGATGATGCTGAATTAATCTACTGTGCATTCGAATCGGCAAACAATCCAAACTACAATCTCGCAACTGCAATACCCCTTTGGCTAAAACATCAGGAACTTGGCGCAGCACAAGAACAGTCCTAGTCTTCAACTATCACCAAGTTCGCCCCCGGATAAATACTATGCAAACCTGCATAAATCACATCATCCCCCTCTTGAATACCTTCTAGAATTTCTACCTTACCCTCTTGTCGGTGACCGGTTTTGACAGCGATACGGGTTGCTGTATATGAAACGTCATCGCGAGCGCCTTCGGCGCGCGGCGATCCAGACTGGATTGCTTCGCCTTCGTCTCGCAATGACGATGAGTTTACCGCCAAATAAAGATACTCCTGTCCTTGATCCAAATAGAGCGACTCTTCTCTAACCAGTAAACTATTACTAGAACTCTCGATCACTTGTTTGACTTTCACGAATTGATTAGCCTTGAGCTTAGTGCTTGGACTTGTGATCTTAGCTCTAAGCAAAACCGTTCTTGTTTCGGGATCCACCCTTGGTGAAATAAAATCCACACTGGCATCAAAAACCTTGCCGGATTCTGAATCTGTCTCAAGCTCTAGTTTTTGCCCAATCATTATTTTCGAAATCAATTTCTCCGGCACAGAATAACTCACTCTCAGAGGATAAACCTTGACCAAGTCAAGTATTTTGTCACCTTGTTTAACATAGTCACCAGGATCAACATAGATCACACCAATCACACCAGAGCTAATTGCAGAGATTTTGAGGTTGTCAATTTGTGACTGAACTCGTTTAAGCTGCGCCTCATAATTAATCAGCTCTTGTTTAGAAATCGCTCCTTGCTCGTATAGATTTTGGTAAGAAGCAAAATCACTCTGAGCTTTTTTAAGATCAGCATCAACATCCTTGCCTTCAATCTGAATCAAAGCATCTCCAGCATTAACAAACTTGCCTTCATAAACATAAATCTCTTTGACCATGCCTTGACGTTCAGCAGCCACTAAAATCTCTTTATCGGCTTTTAGTTCACCAGAAGTCTCAAACTCTCTAGTAATTTCACCAAGCTCTGCTTTTGCTACTTTGACAAAAAGGGGTTTAGCTACAGGTGTTTGTGTAACTTGTTTTGAACAGGCAACAGTAAAGAACAATAAAATTAAACATAGCAGACGCATCTATACTATTTTAACACTAAGCTTGACCCATTCTTACGTCTATCGGCATAAGCCTTAGCATGAGCAAGATCTATTCCATTGACAGCAGTAGGGAAACCAATCTCAGACTCATCATAGACTTTGCCATCACCTTTGATAAAGACTCTTGGTTTTTGAATCGCAGCTTCAAGACTCATCCCTCCATCAACTATATTAGTGAAGACCTGATAAACCGAATTAATAATAGTCCAACCACCAGACGCGCCCAAAACCAAACTTGGTTTATTTTTATCAAAGACAATTAGAGGCGTCATAGACGACCTTGGTCGTTTGGCGCCATAAGTCTTGTTAGCTTCTTGCCCATCACTCGTTAGTCCAATTGCACCAGCCCGTAATCTACGCCCGCTTTGAATTGAATTACATTGACCACGCTGAGGATCAAAATCACTCAACTCATTATTCAAAAGAAAACCATAGCCTGGCAGCAAACGCCCACTACCAAAGGCACTCTGAATAGTGACAGTACCGCTAATTGCATTACCATAACGATCAGTGATAGCAATATGAGTGGTGCCTTTTTCCTCATGAAAGCTAGTAAAACCATCAAGCTGACTCAAATTTTCAAAAGCATCATCTTTTACTCGACATTTACTCTCAGTAAAATCCTCGTCTCCAAAACTTTGCTTCCGTATTTTGTAAGATGCATCAATCGATTTATATTCACCAATACCAGCAAAAACTAAATCAAAAATACGATATAAAGTAGAAGAACCGGAACTCGGTGAACCAATACTCACAACTTGATACTGACCGTAGTTATAGGTTTGCGGCTGGCGAAAAACTGCTCTGTAGTTATTAAGGTCATCAAGATCCATTGCACTAGGGATTTTGTCTTCCTCTCCAAGCTTGACTATAGCTTCAGCCAAAGCCCCATTATAAAAGGCTTCAAAGCCATTTGTGGCAAGTAAATTAAGCGTCTTAGCATAGTCCTTGTTAATAAACAAATCACCAACTTGATAATCTGTCCAAGGATGTAAGTCAGGATATTTTTGCAAGAGCTTATAAAAATACTCCGTCACTGCAAAACCATTCTCGGCAATATCTATTGCTGGCTCAATAATCTGATCTCTATCCAGCTTACCAAAATTCTTATGCAAAACGGCCATACCATCAGCAACTCCAGGAACCCCGATACTCGCTGCACTTGTATACCAGCCATCCTTAGGTTCAGCACTAGAATAATCCCAAAAAATATCTGAACTTAAACTAGCTGGCTGCTCTTCTCTAGCATCAAGCGCATAAGTTCTCTTGGTTTTGGCGTCGTAATAAATTGCAAAAAATCCACCACCCAATCCAGAAGCCTGCGGCTCAACATCAGTGAGCACCAAAACCGCAGTAATAAATGCATCAGCAGCCGTGCCGCCTTGTTTCAAAATCTTGATTGCAGCCTCTGTGGCAAGTGGATCACCTGTAACAACTGCAATTGGTTTGTGAAATAGACTGCAAGAACTTAAGCAAAAGGCTAACAATAGGGCTGTGCAATATCTTAGTTCCAAGACTGACATTGTTATATTCTAGCTTGGTTTTAAGATACGGCTTCTTGTCTTCGTTTGGGAGATGCTCTCTTCCAATCATTCTTAAAAAACTCCTCTGGATCACCACCGCTAGTTCTGTTATTCCAACGCTTAATCCAAGCCACAAGTGAAGTACCACTATGACCACAAGCTTGACCAATCTCTCTAGCAGAAGCTGTTTTATCTAAGGCATATTCTCTCATGGCAGTCAGTTTCATGTGAGTCACCGCAGGTAAATCTGTCCTTATTAAAGCTTCTTCCAACTTATCCAAAAATCTTACATGAGCTTTCAAATCTTGCTTACCCTTATCAACACCAGCATAATCATGCCTAGTGCCCTGCACATCACGAGAAGCTAATTTAATAACGATATCTCTTGGTGGGCTTAGCTTGTCATGAGCCTTACCAAGCATCTCAAAGATATAATTCGTTAATTGATCTGTTTTGATACCAAATTCTTTTTCAAGAAATTCTTTACCATGCCCTTCTTGATACCATTCAAGTAAACGATGAATTTCTTCAATTCGTTCTAAGATCTTCGGGTGCGCTCCAGTATAGTCATAGCCCTTGAGTCTTGTTGCAATTACTTTTGCATCTGCATTTAATTTATCTCTTTCTGTGTGTTTCAAAATAGGAAATCTGCAAAGAGTACTGTTTAATAAATGATCCAAACCCTTGCCAGCTTGTGATTCTTTTAAGTCTCGCAAATATCCGACAAACTTGCTGCCAAGCTCAGCAAATGCTGATCTCACTACTCCATCCTCGCTATTTGTTGGTGAAGTTTCTGCCTGTACGTGTTCAACAGCACAAGCCAATGCAACTCCACTTGAAGCAGACAATTCTTTAACAGATTGCGCTAATTCAAAGTTGCGACTTTGACCTAAACGGCCCAAAAAGGTTGATAAGTAAGATAAACGGTTAAGCGCGGCAATGGACATAATGATAATAGCTCCTGTTCTTATCGTAACAGAGTTCCTGTTGAATTATGTCTTTCTCAAGCTATTCCTTATATTTACTCTGCCCCAGAGCTAGTATCAAAGCCAACAAAAACAAGCTCAATACCTCACCATCACCCCACCAGTTCTCCAAAACCCCCTCGATACTTAGCGCAATAAAGATAGCAAAAAACTCTGGTGCCTGCCTGGCTTGCCGCAATAAAAAGAAACCCGCGACTAAATAAAAACTCAACCAAGCAATAAACCTGAGCCAACCACCAGTATAGAGTTGCTGAAAATAAATATTGTGGGCGTGTCTCAATTCTTCATATTCAATAATTTCATTGATGCCAGTTAAGGGCTTTGCTTGCCATGCCTGTTTATTAATCTCCCATAATTTCTGTCTGACTTTAATACTATTAGCCTGAGTCCAATAATAAGGATTCACAAAACGTTCAACCTTGCGACCAACACGCTCAGAACTTGAAATCACCAAACTGCCAGTAAGCACCAAGAGAATTAACACTAACCAAAAACTTTTTTTGAGATATTGTTTAGTCATAATCAAATAAAATAGCAAAGACAAAATCAAGCCCGTCCAGACAGAACGCTGTCCTAAAGCAAATAGTGCAATCAGTTGCATAAACAAAGATATTTTTAACAACAGGTTATTGCCAGCTGCAGTAAGCAGTGTAGCAATCCAGCCCGGTGCATTAGATTGCTTCGTTACAGTACCCGCTCCTCGCAATGACGATAAGGTCATAAATAATCCAACTAAAATCATCCCCGAACTAGTAAAAGCCTGAGACAAAATCCCAAAATAATCTCCAACCATTGGCACTAAACCAATCAACTGCAACACAATCACCACACTACTAAATGACGATACTCCAATCACGGTTAATTTGATTTTGTTTTGAACATCAAACTTGAGACCAGCCAACAAAGCAAGAGCCCAAAACCATTGTGCGTAAGTGCCAAGTAAAGTCTTAATCCAAACAAAAACACTCAAGTCATGAATATAAGCAAGAATAGAATTGATACAAATATATATAATGAACAGTTTGTTTAATACTTGTAACTCGTTACCAAAATTGGACTGGATTAACTTGATCCTCTTAGGATCTTGTAATAAAGCAATAGCAAACAAAGCTAAACCAGCAAGCAAAAATACCGTTCTCGCTGTTGGGCTAAAAAAGCTTGTAGCTATAAAAGCGAGAAAACAGTAATAAGAAGATTGCAACAACATATGAAACTATTGAGAAAATTTTCTCAAGTACAATTCTGAATGAATTAACCTAGATTTATCCGTCTTCACTACGTTTCGACGCGATGATGCTTCGCATCATTTTTTCATGCGTAAAAAGTCTGGAATATCAACATTACCCGAAAACTTGCTAGTAGTTTGAGCAGTAGGAGCAGAACTAGGCTGAGCCTGTGGGCGAACCTTCATTTCAGTATCAACTTGCGCTTCCAAAGCAGTTTCTTCAGATCTATTTGAATTAGAAAAAAACATATTGTTTGGACTTGTAGCTGTTTTTGCATATGTGTGCATCTGCGGCTTAGCTTTAGTAGTTGCACCGAAGTTACCACCGAAGTTGAGGTAGAAAGGTGTTTTTTCTTTTTCACTAGTTGTTTGAGCAAGGCTGTCACCTTTTTCGACTGATTTAAAACCAGTTGCAATAACAGTGATCTGAATTTCACCTTGAAGTTTTTCGTCGATAACAGCACCAACAATAATATTGGCGTCCTCTTTAACATCCTCGTAGATTGACTCAGCAGCTTCATTCACTTCATGAAGAGTAAGGTCTTTACCACCAGTAACATTGAAAATGATTCCAGTTGCACCAGCAATCGAATTCTCAAGCAATGGAGAATTTACAGCTTGCTTAGCAGCAGCAACCGCTCTACCTTCACCGCTCGCTCTACCCATTCCCATGATTGCGTTACCAGCATTAAACATCACTGATTTAACGTCAGCAAAATCAACATTGATCAAACCAGGAACTTGAATTATGTCACTGATACCTTGTACAGCTTGAAGTAAAACATTATCAGCAAGAGCAAAAGCGTCTGTCATGCTAGTTTGACGTTCAGTGATTTCTAATAATCTATCGTTAGGAATGACGATTAAAGCATCAACCTTATCTCTAAGTTGTTTGATACCTTCTTCAGCAAGCTTGACTCTGCGACGTCCTTCAAAACTAAATGGCTTTGTTACAACACCAACAGTAAGAATCCCTTTATCTCTAGCAACGTCAGCGATAACAGCAGCACTCCCAGTACCAGTTCCACCGCCCATTCCAGCAGTAATAAAGATCATATCGGCGCCATCAATGGCTTGAGAAATAAATTCATAGCTTTCTTCGGCAGCCAATTTGCCTGTTTCTGGGTTTCCACCAGCTCCAAGTCCGCGAGTTAACTTCTCGCCAAGTTGAATTTTGTTTGCAGTTTGAGAAACTTCTAGAGCTTGCCTATCGGTATTTGCCACCCAAAACTGAATGTTAGATAGACCGTTTTCGATCATCCCATTAACTGCGTTTGATCCTGCGCCACCTGCGCCTATAACTTTGATATCCGCCCCTACTAAACCTTGATTTGTATATTCCATATGACCTAGCGTATATGTAAAACACAAGTTCGTCAAGGCAGAACTTGACATTTTTCTAAAAGATTTTTAAGCCCAAACCCGAAGGGCTGCGTCGTAGCAACTTGCCGCGTCGTAGCGGAGCGTAGACGAGTGGACCTTATTTAAAGACTTCGGAGGGGGAATTTAGTTCCTCTCAAATGCAGGAAGTCTAATGAAATTGCCCTAGCTACTAAAACCCTTGATTCCAGGCTTAGTCCCTTTCTTCATTTTTACACCAGGATTCTTAGCTTTACCAGGCAACATTCCCTTGGCACGCATAGCTTTTTGCTGTTGCTTCGACATAGACGCAGTTGCCATTTGTCCCATCATTTGTTTTGGATCCATTTGCCCGCCACCTTGTTGCATCATAGACATCATTGGGCCAATTTTTTTGAAAGTCTGTGCCATTTGACCAAACTCTTTAATCAATTGATCTATGTCAGATTCTTTAAGACCAGAACCTCGAGTGATACGGGCACGGCGTGACTTTGCAGTAGTGTCAGTAGCAAGTAAATCAACTTGTTTGCGTTCTTGTTTGGTCATACTATTGATAGCAATTTTGAATTTAGTCATCTTAGTTTGAGTTTGATTAAGAACTGCTCCTTGATCAGCAGACTTGAGCCCAAATTGAGAGAGCATACCGCCCATTCCCATCATTTGGAAGATCTGTCCAAAATCTCCGAGCTTAGACATCATGTTTTGAAAACCAAGAAAAGTCTCATAATTAAAATTACCCTTCATTAACTCAGCTTCAAGTTTTTTGGATTCTTCTTCGTTTATTTGCTCTTCGGCACGTTCTACTAAACTGAGCACATCACCCATACCCAAGAGCCTAGAAGCCACTCTGTCAGGGTAAAAGACCTCTAGGTCCTCTAGTTTCTCGCCAGTTGAAGCGAGCTTAATTGGCTGCCCGGTTGCTTCAACAACAGAAAGCGCAGCACCGCCACGAGTATCAGCATCCATCTTAGTAAGAAGGATCCCAGTAACACCAATTTGAGTATGAAAACTGTCAGCGACATTGGCTGCTTCTTGTCCAATTAAAGAATCAATTACTAATAATTTGGAACTAGCTTTCACTTGTTTTTCAAGAAGCAAAAGTTCTGCCATCAAATCAGTATCAAGTTGCAAACGTCCAGCTGTATCAAAAATCAATACATCATTATTGTTGGCGGCGGCTTGTGCTGTGGCTAATTTGGATAAGTCAAGTGGGCTCTTGACTATATAGCCTTGCTCATCAGTTGTAATGATATTAAGGAAGTCAACATCAGCTTGCCCAGCTAGAATCTGCAATTGTCTTACAGCAGCTGGTCTTTGTAAATCGCAAGGAACCAACAAAGGATTCTTACCTTCTTTTTTGAGATTAAAAGCAAGTTTGGCTGCAGCAGTAGTTTTACCTGCGCCTTGAAGCCCCAAAAGTATAATTGATTGAACAGCTGAATCACTTGATAAACCTATTGTTTCTACCAAGGGAACCTTTTCTTGCTTATCGGATCTAACGTCTCCTCCTAGTCTTTCGACCAGTGCTTCATAAACTATTTTTATAAATTGTTCACCTGGCTTAACTCCACGCAAAACTTTTTCATTGAGAGCTTCTCTGCGAACTCTCGAAATAAATAATTTGACAGCCTTGAGTGAAACATCAGCTTCTAAGAGCTGGCGCCTAATTTCTTCAAGACTACTATCAATATTGGCTTCAGTGATTTTGTCCTGACCACGAAGTTTCTGTAATGTATCTTGCAAATTGCCTGAGAGAGAGTCAAACATAGCAATAAATAATAGCATTGCTACCTGAAAGTTACTGACGGCACTTTCAAGATAAATGGTATAGCAAACCAAATTCAGCAGGGAAATACCAACCTATGTTAATATTTTAAATAATGAATAAACTATTTTCTGTTGTACTAGCTCTCCTAATAATGATCGGGACGAATCTCTCCGTGATGGCTTCAAGTCACCGCGAGGCACCACAAATCACTCATAGCCCCAAAATAGACGGGACAGATCTCTACTTATTTAGAAGTTATGAAACCGGTCGTGATGGGTTTATCACGATCATTGCTAATTACGACCCACTACAAGATGCTTACGGTGGACCAAATTATTTTACACTCGACGAAAATGCTCTTTATGACATCAAAATCGACAACGATGGTGACGCAGTGGAAGACATCACTTTTCGTTTTGAGTTTACCAATGAACTAACCAACCAAGGCAAGGGTCAAGTACTAACTATCGATGACAAAGAAGTTTCAATCGCTCTTGCAAATATAGGTTCTTTCTCATCAACAGACGAAAGCAATCGCTCTAGACTTTCTACTTACACAATTGGACAAATCAAAGACAGAGCAGCTTACAAATATGGCACTACGTCAAACAAACCACGCAAAACTAAAGCAATCACTGGAACAAACTCGATCACCGAATTTTCAATACCAGAAGACAATATCGGCAACAAATCAGTAAGTGACTATGCAACTTATGCTGCAAGTTTTATTCACGACATCACAATCCCTGGCTGCGATACAGCCGGCAGAGTTTTTGTTGGACAACGCAAGGAAGGATTCCAAGTTAACTTAGGAGAAGTATTTGACCTTGTTAATCTCAACCCACTTGGTGCCGAAGATGGAGAAGCAAGTGACACCGCAGATAAAAACATCACTTCAATTGCTCTTGAAATACCAACGTCTTGCTTAACAGAAAGCGATGAGCAACCAATCATTGGCGCTTGGACTACAGCTAGCTTACCTGCTAGACAAATCCTCAAAAACAAACCAAGCTTCTTAAAAAATATAATTGGCTCTACAACAGACTACGTTCAAGCCTCTCGCCTGGGAGCTCCTTTAGTGAATGAGCTTGTAATCGGTCTCCCTGACAAAGATCTATTCAACAGTTCTCAACCAAAGGACGATGGTCAATTTGCAACCTATGTAACTAACCCAACAATACCTGCAATTCTTGAAGCCTTGTTTGGAGTAACTGCACCAACTCTCTTCCCTCGAACTGACTTAATTTCAATCTTCTTGACTGGTGTAACAGGCTTGAATGAAGTAGATGGAGTTACAGCTTCTGAGATGCTCAGACTCAATACTTCAACTGCTATTACAGCAAGTGGTTCACAAAACAAGCTCGGCGTAATCGCAGGTGACAATGCTGGTTATCCCAATGGTCGCAGACCTGGCGATGATGTCGTTGACATTACCCTAAGAGCCGCAATGGGTGTCTTGCTTGATATAGCAGACGCACCCTCAAAGGATCTTGCTTACACTGATGGTGCATTGAATGATGAAACTCAGTTTGATACTAGTTTTCCTTATTTGCTAGATCCACTACCTGGTTCGCCTAACTAAGCCTCTCCAAAAACCACCACATTGCCATCACAAAGATAGCAAGCGAACCAAATCTAAAAACAATCACCTGATAAAACCAAGTGTCTCTAAGCCAATAGGCAAGGGGTACAAAGCAAGCAACAATTGCAAGTTGTCCAATTTCCACTCCAAGATTGAAACTAAACAAAGAAACCAATAAAGCCTTCAAGGGCAAACCAAGGTCTTGAAGTGCCCCAGCAAAACCAAAGCCATGAATTAAACCAAAACAAAAAGGGAGAAGGGTAACGGGAAGAGAGAAAAGGGATCGAGGGACTAAATTCAATAAAGCGCTGAAGGCAACAGACAAAGCAATCAAAATTTCAACCAAACGAGAATTAACTTCAACAATCTCTAAAGCTGCCAGAGACAAAGTAATGGAATGTGCAATAGTAAAAGCGGTAACTATTTTTACGACAATCCAAAAAACAGATTTCAAAGTTACTTCTGTCTTCTTCCCTTTACCTGTAACGAATACAGCTGGCAATAAAAGCGCAAGTAAAAACAATATATGATCAAAACCAGTCCAGATATGCCATTTACCCTGATCTAAGAAATTGAAAATTTGATACTTGTAATCAACATTGCCTAGCTTCGCTTTAAAATGTCGCTGATCTTTAGTCAAGGCATAGCTTTGAACCTGACCATTATAATCCAAACTCACCAATGCTCTATGTTCTGGATCAGCATCAAACAGTAAATTATAATCGACACTGAGTTTATCAAGCTCAAGCCTGCATTTATAGTCAAACAATAAAACAGCATAGTTAAGCTCACTAAGTTTATCCACTAATAAATCAACTTGCTCTGATCTCTTACAATATGCTCCGATCCATTTCCTCAAGCCAGTCTCATGGTGATGAGCTGAAGACGAATGAACATGACTATGCGCATGATGATGAGCAGCTACTGATTCAGGCTTCAAAAAAGCCTCTAGTTTAATTTGTGAAAACAGATAGTCTCTAATCTTCTGTTCTTGATTTTTAAATTCAAATCCACTAATCTCAGAATCATTATCCAGATCCAAATCAATCAAATAATCTAAATCCCTAATTGCCACGTTCCATTCAATAGTTATTGCTTGACTAGCAGCTTGGATTTTCAAAAAACTTTCGCTTGGCTTATGTGCTTGCGCCGGTAGCACAAACAAAACTAGCAAGAAGATTAACCTAATCATGATTCACCCCTTGAGCCATTCTATATCGCAAAGCCAAACTCTCTACTTCTCGTATCTCTTCAAGCAAATCAATCACTGCTTGATTCTCGGCTTGATCCAAAAGAAAATCAGCATAGGACCCAAGCAAATAAATATCATGATCATTAATCGCAAGTGCTCGTTGATAATATTGCTCAGCCTCTTCATACTTTGCCAAGCGTGCCGCAACTTCAGCTACAATCGTAAGTGACCAAAGACTAGCTTGATCATCACCAAAACTTAAGGCTCGCAGATCTTCATAAGCCTCTACTGGATAGCCGTTGAGCGACTTGTTTAAAGCCAAACAAGTTGTTTCAAGACCACGATCTTTGAGCTGACGGCAATCGTCATCAGAGCGCGAATACTTGCCAAGCTCGGTATAAATTGCTGCTCGCATCAAAATTGCTTCTTGATAATTTGACTCAGCTAATAAAATCGCATCCAATAATTCCAAAGCTTCATTAAATCGATGTTGATATTGTTTAATATCAGCAAGTAGTAATTTAATACTCACTGGACTTTTTTTCTGCTTCTCCCATGGAGCTAATGTCGCAGTAGCGTAACTGTAATAACGAGGATCACCCTGGGCCTTGCCTAATGCAATATATTGTTTTGCAAGCAAATGAGCCAAATCAATATTGCTTGGATCCTGTTTCAAACTTGCATTAAGTTTTTTGAGTTTCTTTGAAGAATCAATCTTGGTTAATACTTCAGTATCAGCAGGTAAATATGGCTTAGCCTGGACAGACGCCAAACTCAAAAATAAAATCAACCCAAAGTACCTAAACAAAGTAATATTAAGTATAGTCTCTCGGATCAATTAAGGATATTTGTCGTCTCTTTTCTTAATGGCTACCTGTGTAGTCTATTTTGCTATGGTGCAATTTAATTACCCACATAATATCGATTTTCAAACCCAGGCTATCCCAAGCCTTGAACTAACGCAGCCAAATAAAACCAATCAAGCAAGCCTTTCCCATAACCAATCCAAGACCTTGTTTTGGTTTATTTTGGCTATTTTGCTATTGCTACCATTTTCAAAGAGTTTTTTCGTTAATTTTTTTGACTTAAGTCAAAATATCAAAAAAAATATAGAGCTAAGAGTCAAACGCAAAGAACTTATCCAAGACAATCAAAACCTCAATAACAAAATCAAAGAATTTCATTCATTTCTTGGTATGAAACGAACCATTAAAGAAGAGATCAAGGTTATTGAAGAGAACGAGATTTTGCTCAAAATCACACCCTAAACCCTATAGTCAGACTTTAGGCATTATGCTAAAACCATGAGCTAAACAACGCATATTATTGCTCATTTGATCTCAAAATCAGCCACGCAACACTATGTCAGTGGAACTCACTAATACTTTATGGCAAAAAAGATCTCAACACTAAATTAAGACTGGTAATCCAATCGCAATTCCGATTTACATACAAATCCCCCGAAATACTATAGAATAAACCCTGTATGAATAATATTGATAATGCTTGGTTAATAGCTATATATCCTCTTGTCGCTGCTGTGGCGATTATGTTTGTTACCCACAAAAGCCGCATAGTTTCCATGGGACTTTCGGTTGGCGCTGTTGCTTTGGGTTTAGTTCATTCCGTCATAGTTTTTCTTAATTTCCACGGGCACCATCCATATGAAATCAACTTCAATTGGATCAGTGCCGGCGATTTTCATCTAGAGCTTGGCTGCTTAATTGACCCACTAGCTATTGGCATGCTACTAACTGTCAACTTGGTAAGTTTGCTTGTACAAATCTATACTCACGGCTATATGGCTGAGGATGAGGGTTACACTAGATTTTATTCTTACCTCTCTTTATTTACCTTCTCGATGTTAGGCTTGGTTATTGCAACTAACTTGTTCCAGATGTATTTTTTCTGGGAGCTTGTTGGCGTTTGCTCATTCCTCTTAATTGGTTTCTGGTGGCACAAACCTACCGCAGCGCACGCTTGTAAGAAAGCTTTTGTCGTCAACAGAGTCGGTGATGCTGGCTTTTTACTTGGCTTATTAATGCTCTACAACTTCACCAAGGATTTCTGGACTAGTAATCAAGAACAAGCGACGCTTAGTTTTGGTAAATTAGCTGCTGCAACTCAATGGGCAATTGCTCACAATGAGCTTGCTGTTACTGGCATAGTTTCAGTTACTGCAATTGGCTTACTTATTTTTATGGGCGCAGCTGCAAAGTCAGCCCAGTTCCCGCTTCATATTTGGTTACCTGATGCGATGGAAGGTCCTACTCCTATTTCTGCTCTAATCCATGCTGCAACGATGGTTGCTGCTGGTGTTTATTTACTAGCTCGTATCTTTCCGATACTTGGGATCACTGGCTCAGAAGCATTGCCAGTCATTGCTTGGGTTGGTGGAATTACCGCGATCTTTGCAGCGACAATTGCTTTCTCGCAAAACGATATCAAAAAAGCTCTAGCTTATTCAACTTGCTCGCAGCTTGGCTACATGGTTCTAGCAGTTGGACTTGGTGCCCCGATCATTGCGATGTTTCATTTGATCACTCATGCAATGTTCAAGGCGATGTTGTTCTTAGGTTCTGGCTCAGTGATTATGGGCTGTCACCATGAGCAAGACATGAATGAGATGGGTGGCTTGCGCAAAGATATGCCAATAACTGCGATTACATTTTTGGTTGGAACCCTCTCTATTGCTGGCTTCCCGATGATGTCAGGTTTCTGGTCTAAAGACATGATCATCGCTAAAGCATTTGAAGTTAGCCCGGCTCTTTTCTGGATTGCCACTATCACTGCTGGCATGACTGCTTTTTATATGTTTAGAATTTACTTCAAAACATTTGAAGGTAAGTACCGTGGTCACGCGCATCCACACGAACAACCTCTTTGTGTAACAGGACCACTAATGGTTTTAGCTATCCCTTCAATTGGACTTGGGCTTTTGGGTTCACCTTTGATGGGTTATAAATTACAACACTACTTCGATCATCATTTCCATTCTCATATGGCACATGGTCAAAGCGGTTGGGAATTCTTCCTTCACGAACTAAGTCAGCCAATGGGTTACCTGCCGTTCTTGATGTTTATTTTTGGTACTATCGCTGCTTACCTTACCTATATGGCACAAACTAAAATCGGTGATAAAACAATCAACGAATGGTTCAAAACTCAATTCTCAATTATTTATCAAGGCTCACTCAACAAGTGGTATATCGATGAGATTTATAATTTCATCGTTGCGATCTTGATGGGCTTCTTTAGAATCACTTTCAAAGCCTTCGAGCGCTTCTTTATTGAAGGTATTTTTGTTGATGGACTTGCTTGGCGCGGCACTGAAGTGATTGGGGAAGTTCTCAAGACTCAACAATCAGGTAAGTTACAAAACTACGTCTTGATTATGGTTAGTGCAGTTGGTTTAATGCTTGCTTGGTTTATTCTTAGATAAATCCAGACAAGACTATCTCGTTTATGGAAAGACCAGTGTATTTTGTTAGGTTTGAGGATGTGGATCAGCTTGTGAATTTATTAAGCCCTCAAGAAGAATAACTTGATATACTAATCAGCAATGAAATCCCCTTACAACAAAATCCTGCCCTCCCTGAGACTTGTCGAAATGCCTTCATACGCCTTTGGGCAACTCGATGCGACCAAAGAAAAACTACTTAAAGAGGGCAAAGAAATCATTGATCTATCGCTCGGTTCACCAGATAGGGAAACTGATCCTAGAGTTTTGCAAGCACTGACTGATGGTATGGCAAAACCTCGCAATCAAAAATATCCGATCTTTACCGGGCTGCCAGCTTTTAAGAAAAAATGTGCTGCTCATTTCAAGCATAGATTTGGTGTGGATATAGATCCAGAGACTGGAATCCTGCCTCTCAATGGTTCCAAAGAAGGTATCGCACATATCGCTTTTGCTTATATGCAAGAGGGTTTGCTGACTATAATTCCGTCTCCTTATTACCCAGTGCATATGCGCGGAACTGTGCTTGCTGGCGGGCATGTACATGAGTTGCCGCTTAATGCAGAGAACAATTTTGTTGCTGACCTTGATGCAATCCCCGAAGATATTTTATTACGCGCGCGAATGATGATCTTGAGTCACCCAAATAATCCGACAGGATCTGTTGTCGACAAAGCCTATCTTGAAAAAGCTGTGGCTATTTGCAAAGACTACAACATACTACTTATTAATGATTTAGCTTACGCAGATATTTGGTTTGACGAGCCGGGCGATAAGCCTGGCGACAGACCAAAAAATAAGCCTCACTCTATTCTTGAAGTGCGAGGTGGAGCCGATATTGCAATTGAGTTTCATACCTTCTCTAAGGTCTACAATATGGCTGGAATGCGCCTGGGCTATGCCGTTGGTAACACTGATATCATCAACACTCTCTACAAACTCAAAACCAATATCGATTATGGTGTTTGCATGGGAATTCAAGAAGCAGGAATGGCTGCAATCGACCTGGGTGACGAGTATCGCGAGGAAGTGAGACTTGAGTATCAAAACCGCCGTGATTTTATTTATCAAGCGCTTTGTGATATGGGAGTCAAGGTCAACAAACCTGGTGGCGCGATGTATTTTTGGATGCCAATTCCAAAATCATATATAGATCAAAACAAAAATTCATTTGACTTTGCCGCAGACTTACTTGCAGAGACTGGTGTTGCTCTAGTACCTGGGCTTACTTTCGGTAAATTTGGCGAAGATTATGTGCGCATAGCAATGGTTCAACCAATGGACAAAATCAAAATTGCAATGGAAAGATTGGCTGGGTTTTTAAGCTCAACTAAGGTGAAATCTTAGTTCTTAGATTCTTCTACTTCAGCTTTAAACTCTTCAGTAGCTTCTGAAAGTCCTGATTTAAAACTCTTAAGACCTTTACCTAGATTTTTACCAAGCTCGGGTAGCTTTTTAGGGCCAAAAATAATTAGCGCTAATACTAGAATAACAATGAGTTCTGGAATGCCGATACCAAATGGGAGCATAGTTTCATCTTAGCATCAGCATGATAAGAGGGCAAAATAGTCCCAAAAGCCTATAGAGCCCAATCTTTTTGGGCTTTTCGGGCTAGGTAACTGAAGCTAGAACGTGGCTAAATTTCTATAGGTAGCTAAAATGTCGATAGATTTCATACAACAAAGACTGTCACAAATTGATAACTATCTAAATCAGATAGACAACAAATTTGCTGCCAAGTTTAAAGCAAATGACCCAGGCAAAACTATCGCTAGTGGTTTTGCAAATCTCTTACAAAGTAGTATCAACACTCAAGAAGTCAGAGCAACAGTCAAAGCGACTATTAAGCAAGATGATTTTTCTAAATTACCTAACAAGTTTGAAGACTATATAGATCAAGTCAGCAATGAAACTAGTCTACGTTATGGTGTTGAGCTACCGAGCAACTTAATCAAAAGCGTCATCAAACAAGAGTCTGGTTTCAACCCGAACGCCAAGAGCCATGCTGGTGCTGAAGGCTTGATGCAATTAATGCCAAGCACTGCTAAATCAGTTGGCGTCTACAACTCGATGAACCCTTATCAAAACCTCAAAGGCGGAGTAGAGTACCTAGCTCAGATGCTACAACGCTTTGATGGTAATTTACAAAAATCTCTTGCCGCCTACAACGCCGGGCCCCAAGCTGTCGAGAAGCACGGAGATATCCCTCCATACAAGGAAACTCAAAACTATGTCAAAAGCATCATGCGTGATTATTTAGCAAGAGAGGATTATCAGTCAGTTGATATGGTTGGTTAATTATGAGTCGTAGAAAGGAAGCAACTTGTCCATTGCCTCAGATAAGGTCTTTTTCAAGTTGAATCACACTAATATTAGGTATAAAAGCTAATATAAATAAGAACCTTGTCATATTATGTCGAATCTCAACAAATCTTAATCATAAAATCAAAAAGAAAACTTTTATATTGGGTAGATAATGTTGTAGACTAATATGGTCTTTAAAGATAATCAGTAAATACAAGGAGTATTTTTCAATATGAAACAAATCAAATTATTAGTAGCAGTATTGCTAGCAGTCTCAATAACTGCATGTTCAACAGCACCAAAAATCACAAGTGGTTCTGTAGTTAAAGTAGAGTACAAAGGTACACTCAAAGACGGTACAGTTTTTGATTCAACAGATGGTAAAGCACCGCTTAGTTTCCTTATGGGATCTGGTCAAGTGCTTCCTAAGTTCGAAGAAAATATCGCCAAGATTAGCACAGGCAAATCTTCCAAGTTCACACTTAAGGCTGAAGATGCTTATGGCGTTACTGATCCAGCTAAAATAGTCAAAATTCCTAGAGACGAAAGATTCAAAGGTGTTGACCTTAAAGAAGGCGTAGTTATATTTGCAAACAACAAACTTGCTAGTGGTGAGATCAAACAAACACCAATGAAAGTAGTTGGAGTTTCTGATACAGAAGTAACAATGGATTACAACCACCCATTAGCTGGTCAAGATCTAACTTTTGAAGTTAAAATCATTGACGTAACTGCACCGCAAAGTGCTGCTCCAGCTGCTGAAGAAACTCAAGAAGAAGCTCAAAGCGAAGCGTAAGTTACAGTCATCAATAGACCTGTACATCAAAACAAGTCTAATAGACATAAACTATCTAAAAGCCCACTCTTCGGAGTGGGCTTTTTTTTGACCAAATCTAGTTTTCTATATAATTAAGTGGGATCGATTCCAAATTCCCAATCCTGTCGTAAGCGAATCCAGGATCATTATTCACATCCACCTGCAATTCTTGTTCATTAGGAAAATCTTTAGTCAAGTTGCGGGCAAGCGCGTGCTCTTCAGCAAAAGTCTCAAGTGCAGGTGCGTCCATAATCATTTCTAATCTTGTACCAGATTCAATTCTCATATCGTCTTTGGTTATCATCTTAGTTGCTAGGTAAGCCCCCGTCAGCCCGCTACCTAAAATGAAGACATTGTCTAACATTCCTCCTATCCCGTAGCTGGCAAACGGTCTTACAAACTCAATAACACCATAACCTGTGGCAGCACTTGCAATACCTGCTGTGGCACCAAATATTTTTTTCTTGGTTTTATAAGTCATCTTGCTATCAGTCACAGGCGTGCTATTTCTTTGCAAAGCAACCTCCTTGACACTGGCTTTGATGTTTACAAAACGCCTATTCGTTCCTGAAGGAAGCGAGATAGTATCAAACTGGATTTCCAATTTAGGGTCTTTGCCCCAGTTGCCTGGTCCCTTGAATTCAGAAATATAACCATGCACAAAACTATTCGCTGGAATAATTACATAATCACCAACCAAAACATCCTCA
Organism: Cyanobacteriota bacterium; assembly: GCA_027618255.1. Lineage (NCBI taxonomy): Bacteria > Bacillati > Cyanobacteriota > Cyanobacteriota bacterium. The sequence goes on along the minus strand of JAQCFG010000003.1, from coordinate 30,318 downwards.
GTCACTTGTGCTGTCACTTGATCACCTTCCTTGGTAAGTCTTGTATCAAGCGGGGTGTTTAAACTAATCGGTACTTGCATACCTTTAGGTAAATAATAGCCATCTTGATGAACGATCCCAGCTGAAAGCGTCTCTGGATTCAAGCCAGAAGTTCCTGTTTCAGCAGCCTTGGCCATTGAACTAGAGAGTAAAATAGAGATCATCACGACTAGCCTAATTAAAGAGAAATTCATATAATAGTTAATCGGCTTTAACTGGGATATCTCCATAGTCTAAATAGGGGAGGCTGCGAGCGACATTGGGCATTGGGTATAATATAAGCAGCACAATGCTAGAAAACCTATACTCAATACTACTAATTTTTGGATTAATACTTCTCAATGGTAGCTTTGTAGCAGCAGAATTTGCTATTGCCCGAGTTCGTAAAACTCACATAGATCAAATTGTCGAATCTGAAAACAATAGCTATTCACCAAGTCAAATCCAAGCAGCTAAGATTCTGCAAAAAATGATAGTCAATATCAATGACTATATCTCTGCTTGCCAAGTTGGTATTACTATTGCCAGTCTTTCTCTAGGTGCCGTTGCTGAAGCCAGAATAGAAAAATGGATCACCCCACTGATACACCAATTTGCTTTGCCGCTCGACGAGCATGTTGTATCAATTATTATTGCAATCTCCATTATCACTTTCTTCCATGTAATTCTTGGTGAGGTAGTTCCTAAAAACATCGCTATTATTAACGCTGAAGAAACCAGTCTCAACCTTGCCTATTTCCTGCGAGCACTTTATTGGCTATTTAAATTTCCAGTACATGTGCTCAACACTTGTGCCAACCTCGTTCTAAGACTTCTAGGCGTAGAGCTCAATTTCGATGACACAGCTCACTCTGAAGCTGAACTTAAAATGATACTCAGTTCTTCTCAAGCACAAGGGGTCTTGGAAGCAGAAGAAGAACAACTAATGCAAAATGTTTTTCACTTCAATGACACTATTGCTCGTGACGTCATGGTGCCACGCTCAGACTTGGTTTGCCTGAATGACAAACTCTCGATTGCTGAAGCTGCGCATGAAACCAACAAAACCACTTTCACACGCTTCCCGGTCTATCACGAAAAAATCGATAATATAGTTGGCTACATCAGCATCAAAGATATTCTCAAATCCTACGAAACTGGTAACACCGACAACAACATCAAATCTATTGCAAACGACGCACTCAAAGTTACTGACGGCATGTATCTTATTGATCTAATTAAAGTCATGCAGGAAAACAAAAAACCTGTTGCCATGTTAATTGATGAATTTGGTGGCGTAACTGGTTTAGTCACAATCGAAGATATCGTAGAAGAAATTTTTGGTGAGATCGACGACGAGGATGAAGAAGAAACATATGAAATTCAAGAACTTGCCAATGGTGATTATTTAATCGATGGTTTAACCAATCTTGAAGACATCAACGAGGCGCTAGGATCTCATTTCAAGTCAAGTCGCTTTGATACCATTGGCGGTTATATTTTTGGGCAGATTGGTACTGAACCAAAAATCGGCGATACAATTCAAATAGACGGCTACACTCTATGCGTTGAGCAGCATGGTAAAAATAGGGTTAGGGAAGTTAGGGTTAGTAAGATCTAACTTGATACCAAGTCCCACGCCCACGCCCATTGCGGCTAATAAACTCCTTCTCAACAAGAAGCTCTAAATCGAGACTCATGGTAGACCTTGGAATCTCAGTAAATTTAGCAACTAAATCCTTCATACGCAGAGTTTTTTGAGAAGCTATAAAATCTAAAATCTTTTGCTGCCTATCGTTTAATCCAATAGCCACCCATTGTTTAACGCCAATCACTTTCTTGGAATTATTTTTCAATCTTTCAATCGCTAGTTCAATACAATCCAAAAAGAAAATAATCCAAAGATCAATATCCTCCTCCTCACTATATCTATTTTTCTGTCCATGCATTAAGTATTGGTAATAGTATTTCTTACGCTCTTCGATGATCTTTTCAAGCGAAATATATTGCACAAAATTGTAACCAGCTCGCATCAAAAGTAAATTAGTCAAAATACATGAAAGTCTACCGTTACCCTCTTGAAAAGGATGAATAGAAAGAAACTCATAAATAAAAATTGCAACAATTACCAATTGGTGAAAATTAGTGTCTGAGAGCTTTTCATTAGTCCAAGCAACTAGCTCAGACATCTCCTTTGCTGTAAGATGTGGTTCAGTCGTATTAAAAATCACTTTTGAAGTCCCGTCTGGATATTTAACTACTACCTTATTAGTAAGATGCTTATAGTCTCCCTTCGGTCTAGTATCTTGTGAGCTGTACTTGAGCAAAATTCCATGCAACTGTTTTATAGATGATTCTCTTAAGGCAAATGTATCATAGCTCTCAAAAACCAAACTAAGCGCTTCGTAGTAACCAAGTACTTCTTCATCACTCAAACTAGAGCCTTCTATCCTGGTGGAAGAACCCACACTAGCAATGGTTGATAGCTGCTTTAGCTCTTTAAGTAAGTCAACTGGTTTCTTCGCTAAATCAGTTTGCCAGTGAAAATTAAAGGCTTCAATACGACAAATACGCTCTTGACTAAGAAGAACGGTTTCCTCATCAAATAAAATTTTTCGATCTAGATGTATATAATTAGACATAATTATATACAATTATACATATTTATCCACAAATTCGTCAAAAAACCACTTAATTTGCAAATATAAGTTATGTCATAATCTTTGCATTGATTAAAATCTAAAAAAATGTCCAAACACAAACTAATTGATAGAATCGGCATGAGCGCAAGTACACTCTGTGCTGTGCATTGCGCACTAACGCCTTTGTTAATTACCATCGCACCACTAGTTGGACTTGGCTTTTTGTTTGAAGAAAAGTTTGAAGCGATTTTCTTGATGGTCACCGTTGGACTTGCCTTCCTGAGCATCGCCTGGGGCTTTCTGAAAAAACATCGCAGCTTTGAACCGTTTTATTTATTACTACTGGGAGCCGCACTTTTCTTTCTCTCACACTACTTTGAGGCTAATCAAAATATTCAAAACATCATGCCTCATCCAATCTCTATGGGCCTTGGTGGGCTTTCAATTGCCATCTCCCATTTTATTAATCTAAGACTTTGCCATCACTATGACTGCAAAACTAGCTGCAGCAATCCTCTCCACAGTCAAGAGCACTAAAGCATTAAACTCTTTTAATGACTGCAGTCTCGGGAACAAAGCACAGAGCCCAACAGGCATAGAGCAGATTCTTCGCCAATATTAGATTTTTATCACTGACTTACCCCTTGAATTCAAGATCAAAAGGCCCTATATTTAATAGACCCTCTAGCCAAGGAAAAAGAAGCTGCTAGAGAAACCCTAGATCCAGTGTTCAATTAAAGAATTTTAAGTATCGAAACACTATATCCGGGATCTAAAGAAAACCTTAAGCGTCTTAAAAACTAAAGAATAAATATGAGCCCACAAACACAAGTACTAATAGATGATTTCGAAACAGAAACAAAAGAAACTGTTGAAGTTGAAGAAAACCGCGTATATGAAAGCAGTGAAACCACTGGTCTATTAACCTTGCGAGATTACTATAAGCCCTTTGAATATCCACAATGCTTTGAGTACTTCAAACTACAACAACAAGCGCACTGGCTGCCAACTGAGGTGCCGATGGCTGATGATATCGTTGACTTCAAAACTAAACTAACGGCTCAAGAATCCAACTTGATTATCCAAGTCTTGCGCTTCTTCACTCAAGGTGACTTGGAAGTACAAAACAACTATAACCAACAACTCGTTCACGTTTTTCCAAAACCAGAAATCACCATGATGCTTACTAGTTTTGCGGCCATGGAAACTATCCACGTTTGGGCTTATTCTCACTTGAATGACACTCTTGGCTTGCCAGAAGTTGAATACAAAGCCTTCCGTGAATACGAGGCCATGAAAAACAAGTACGAATACCTACAAAACTTTTCAATCAAAAACGATCAAGACATCGCACGCAACCTCGCTATCTTTGGTGGCTTTATGGAAGGAGTTAGCCTCTTTGCAAGTTTTGCTATTCTAATGAACTTCCCGCGTCGCGGTCTGCTCAAAAATGTAGGGCAAATTATCACTTGGTCAATTCGTGATGAGTCGCTTCATTCTGAAGGTATCTGTAGTCTTTTTAGAGAATTTATCAAAGAGAAACCAGAACTTTGGACTGAAGACTTTAGACAAGAGCTTTATAAAGCCTGCGATGAAATGGTTTTACTTGAAGACAACTTTATTGATACTTGTTTTGCACTAGGAGCAGTAGAAGGACTCTGTCCAAATGACGTCAAACTCTATATTAGATATGTTGCCAATAAACGCCTCGGCGATTTAAATCTTGAAGCAATTTATGATGTCAAAGAAAACCCTCTACCTTGGCTCAACCTCATGGTCAATGGCAAAGAGCATGCTAATTTCTTTGAGACGAGAGCGACTGAGTATGCCAAAGGCGCAATTATCGACGACTGGTAGTTTACCGCGGTCCTGTGTTTCAATTACAAGGAGGAGCACAGTTTACTCTAAAATCTTCACTTCAAAAATCTCTTTAGGCTTCTCAATTTTTTTATCCAAAGCCTTGGTAAAAACCTGATACTTTGTCTTAAGCAAAACAAATTCTTGCAAGATATATTGATATTGTTTTTGACTAGTTTGATTAGCCTTGATTTTCAAATTACTCAGGTTCTGCTCAGGCAGAACAGCCCTGCTCCAATTAAACAAAAAACGATTTAACTTCATTAATAAGCCAAAAAATAACTGATTTAAATTCATCCTCTCTCCAAATGCAGATCCCGGGTATCTTCATTTATTCGTTAACCGATACAGATACAACGTCAATACTTATTAATTTTTGACAGCCAAGCTCCGCAGGTTTATGCTTAAGCCATGAACAGTTTAATAGCCTTCTATAATAGAATTACTAGCTCTTTTGCTGATCTCTCTTTACTATTAGTGCGCCTCACCTTAGCTTATGGTTTTTATGAACCTGCTCTCAAAAAACTTGCTCACTTTGATAACATCGTAATTTGGTTTGATCAAGGTCTGCATTTGCCTTTCCCTTATCTCAACGCCGTCATGGCGACAGGTGCTGAGGCACTAGGTGTCATCTCATTAGTACTTGGTCTCAAAACTAGAATTTTTTCACTGCCACTCATGGTAACAATGCTGGTTGCAATTTTTATGGTGCATTTTGATAATGGCTTTGCTGCTAAGGCTAACGGTTTTGAAATTCCTTTTTACTACTTTATAATGCTTTCTGTTCTGCTAACTCACGGGGCTGGCAAGTTTAGTCTTGATGGTAGAGACTAAACATCACGTAGTAGCGCAGCAAAAACAGACTGAGCGATCGCTGGTATCAAATCAACACACTCACTCAAATTCTTAGTCATGATTGCCAAAATAAACTCTTCTCCAGTTTGCATTTTTAAATAAGCAACATCATGCCTGACTTTAGAAGTCCAACCTGCCTTAGAGTAGTATGCCTTGATTTGATTTTTATAATCACGCAAACCTTTGGCAATAAACTGAGTTTGTTCATCCTCTGTATCATCAAGCTCTCGTTTCATCAGTTCTAATAATTCAGGGAAATCAACTTTGATCGCATAGATAATTTGCACAGCATCCTGAACACTCATACTATTGCGTCCCAGACCACCTAGTTCCAAACTTAGCTGAGTCTCTCTACCGTAAGGTGCAAAGCTAAAGCACTTACCTGGAATATTCAAGCTCTTGGTATAGCCGCGCTCATGAAAAAACTCACTAAGCGCACCGCGCGCTTCTTTAAAAGCAGCAAAATCTTCTTCGCCAAGTCGAGGACCCGAACAAGTACCACTATTATAATCCACCAAATAGCTCAAAGCATCATTATCAGAGTCTTTGAGGCTCGCTTCAATTGCCTGGTAAACATCTTCCATGTGATTTAATGAAGCAAAAGAATCTGGCTCAGCAATTTTTTCTCTAGCAAAATCAACAACATTGCTTTGGATTGTATATTTAGCTAAATATGCTTGAAATAATTTAATCAGACTAGCAGGATGATAATTCTCATCGCCATGTAGGTGGTAATAAGTCATTGGCAAAGCGCCAAGTTTGAATAAAGCCAGAGAGACATTAGCATCAGCGTCTAACTGTTCCGGGACCGTCTGTTGAATCGCTGCATTAATAAGATCTTTCAAATTAAGATTCTGAAGCTGCATAGAAATCATTATAAAGCTAAAATGGCAAGATCTTTATAAGGAACATGTTTGATTGCAAAAACAGCGACCTTGTCAGCAGCTGTCGCTTTCACTCCGGCCTTGGCTGTTGACATAGCTACTTTAACTGGCACCGAAACAACTTTGTAAACGACCTTCGTTGCAAGTTTGACAACAGTAAATGGAACTTTGAAAACTAACTTAACCGGGTTAAAGGCTCGCGCCGGCCCCTGGGCCAATAAAATCAACAATAAAACAATAATAATCCGCAAAATCTCCCTCCCGATAGACACTCCTATCTTATTCCCAGTTTCAGCCTCTCAAATCATAAAATCCTAAGCAGCCTGTAAAACCGAGGTTTGTACAGGTGTTTTGATGTTTTTCTTACCATTGAAAGCATTCCAAAGAGCATAAGCCGATACATTCAATGCCGAGCCCAAGTGAATTAAAACCCTTGAAGTATCATCACTCACCCAACGTTTAACGACATCAGCACAAGCACCAATCATACATAAAATACCACCGGTCAATTTATATGGATTATGTGGTTCACCCCAAATCCAACCAATGTCTCCAAGGATTCCACCAGCGTTGCGAATCAAACCTAAAGCCCTAACCAATAAAGTATCGCGTGACTTACGTGCAAAAAGCATAATTGGCAAAGCGCCAGCAAGTATCATTGGGCAATTAATAAAAAATATTCCTTTCTTTGGATCCATCTTGCCTTGCACAAACTCTTTCACCAATTCCTGAAATACTTCCCATGTGAGCTTGATATTACCAGTATTAGTACTATTGGCTTGTTGAGCATATTTAGCATAGCTGGCAGAGCTTTCTGACTTTTCTTCGATACGATCTAGAACCATGTCATAGGGCTGGTTAAAGCCCGTACTACTACCATAGACAGTATCAATATTGGCATCACCAACAAAAGGTAAAAACGAAGGTGGTACCAATTTCAAAATAGCCTCAATTGGTTTTTTGTTTCTAATTGCTTCAACAGCAGCATAGCCATATGAAACGATGGGAGCGATCCAACGCGTAAATAAAAATGCCGCATTATTAGATACTTTGTTTACACTGGTCATTAACGAACCAGCAGTTGATTTATCAAATGATGTGATGGTTGCAACAAAATGCAACATTGCATTTATCGAGCTAATAAAAATATTGCGATGGTTTGGTTCAACCAAAAGCTTGTGCAATAAAGAACGATCATCTACTGGCACTTTGGGTTTAATAATCACCGGTTGTTCAATTTGATGGAATGCTTTTGAACTTGCTGGTTCTGGTTTAAGTGCAATTTGCAAATCCTGATCAGCGTCATCTGTTTTATTTTCAGGCACAACAAACTCTGCACTCGGCCGCTTAGGCAATGCAGGCATAGTTTGTACATCGATGGTTGTATTTTCCATCCGTTGTGTTTATTTGGATCCCAAACGAAACCCGCTATATATATTAACAGATTAAGCCAGGAGATAAGCAAAAATAAAATAAGCAAACCAAACCGCAAAGAAATGGCTGTCGATCCGATCTAAAATACCGCCATGAGACAGTAATAATGTCCCAGAATCCTTAACACCTGCTACACGCTTCAAAGCACTTACCATTAAGTCGCCGACCTGGGCCACAATTGCAAACAACAAACCAAGAGCAATTAAAACAACTAACTTAGCGTTAGTAAACGAATCCAAAGCCTGGTAATAAGGAGCGATACAAGAATCAGAAAATACTGAACTCAACTCAAAACCCCATAAACTGGTCAATCCACAAAAAGCAAGTACCGCAGAAAATAAACCACCAAGACTTCCAGTAACAGTTTTATTTGGGCTAATGCGCGGAGCCAGTGGTGTTTTACCAAACAAACGCCCGAACAATAAAGAGCCAACATCATTTGCAGAAATTACCAAAATCATCAAGAGTGTATACTCACAACCGTGATCCATCATGCGGATCCAAGTAAAGAAAGAAGGCAAGAGTCCAAATTGAAACACCGCCCACAAAGATGCTGTAAGATCTTCAAACCTTGTATAGTCCTTTTTAAGCAAGATACGCGGGAAAATAATTACATAAGCAGCGATAACAGTTGTCAATAAAAAACTATAAACAATACCAGTGTCATGAGCATGACCAATTAAAAGTGGTACCAGAATGAAAACCGTAATAAAAAAATAAATCCATAAATCTTGCGGGAAGACTCCTAAGTTATTACAAAGAGCCTTAAACTCTTGGTAAGCCAGAACGCTAAAAAGCAAAATTACAATAGCCCACAGAACTGGACCCAAATAAACGGCACAAAAAGCAAAAGCAATTAAAGCCAAACCAATTAAAATTCTATTTGTAAGATTACCCAGTTGTAGCTCCTTTTATTTGGTATTTTATATTACTCTATAGATTTTCACACGAAATCACTATCTAGTACAAGCTTAAGGATTCTGTAAAAAGGTCGGAACGCTGCTCACTAGTTCCGTTAGTAAAGATAAAGGGGGTTTTACAGTAGACCTGTACATCCTTCCCAGGATAAGATCAGCCATCTCAAGCTAATAGTTTTGCTAGTATGATGCTCGTGGCTTAATGTATTTAGGATTATTAAATGTCCCAAAACCCTCTCAATTTAAACAATATGCTCAGTGAGATCGATAATTGCGATCTTCAAAAGTTGCGCGCAGTTTTAGATGAATTTTTTCCACAAGATATTGCAGAAGAATATCACAATCTCGAACAAAACAAAAAAGCACTTCTTTTCGATATTCTTTCATACAAACAAGGTGCAGAGGTTCTTATTGAATTAGAGAATCATGAGATCCAAGAAGTGATGTTAACTTTGTCTGATGAACAAATAACCAAATTCGCTAACAATTTGGAGCTGGATGATGCTGCCGATATCGTCAGCCTACTTGATGACAAACGCATGATGCGCATCTTGGAAAACATTCAAAGACCTTATGAACTCAAAGAACTATTGAGCCATGAGCCTGATACCTGTGGTGGTATCATGAAGCCCAGTTTTATCAGCGTACGTGAAGACCTCAAAATAGCTGCTGCATTACGTTACGTAAGGCTTAAGGCGCGCGAAGAAGATATTGAAATCAAGTATGTTTTTGTCACCAAAAAATTTGGCGAGTTAGTTGGCATCATGAGCCTAAGAGAATTATTCTTAGCTGCAGACACAGACACAGTAGCAATGCATATGAACACAGAAGTTATTGCTGTTCACACTAGTGATGACCAAGAGCTTGCAACTAATTTATTTGTGAAGTATAAATTCCTTGCGATACCAGTTACCAATGATCATGACCAACTAGTCGGTATCATTACCATTGATGATGCCTTTGAAGTTCTTGAAGACGAAACAACTGAGGATATATATCAATCAAGTGGTATTAATGTTGAAACTGAAGATAGCTCAAACGTAGTCACATCCTTAGTTAAAGATTATGCCAGTGCCTACAAAGCAAGAACTCCTTGGATCATCATCACCTTGCTTGGGCAATACTTGGCAGCTTCTTTAATTGCGAGTTATGACGCAACAATCATGGCAATCCCAATTGCTATTTCGTTTATGCCACTGCTCTCTGGATTATCGGGTAATTTAGGCAACCAAAGTTCTACCATTATCGTTCGTGGGATTTCCACTGGTGAAATTCAAATGGGCAAAAGCTCTCAGATACTGGTTCACGAGCTTATTATTAGTTTTAGTATTGGACTTACTTGCGCGCTGATTACTGGGCTAATGTCATTCTATAGTTTTCATAATCAAACTCTCTCTATTTTAATTGGACTATCATTAATTATTTCTATGATGCTCGCCGTTGCCTTTGGTACTATCACTCCATTTTTATTCAAGAAACTTAACCTTGACCCAGCAGTTGCAAGTGGTCCTTTGATTACTACAGCTATTGATATCATCACATTTGTGGTTTACCTAAGCTTGATTACCAAATTTATTTCTAGTTTGGTTTAACTTCATAAAGATAAGACCCTAGCTTGAGCGGCAACGATCACGGGTATAATATCTACAATGAGAATCCTCCTTAGTTTAACTTTATTGCTGCTACTAGCAAGTCCAGCACTAGCAATTCAAAAACCAATTTCTTTAAAAAGTTACCAGCTCAAAGAACTAGCACCACATCATGACCTTAAAGAAGCAGTAATGGAAGGCAGAGGTGTCTGGGTCAATGTTTGGAATTATCCCCAAGACGTTAACGCATTTATGGACAGACTTGAGAAGTTTGATATGAATACAATTTATCTTCAAGTCAATAGATCAACAACTGATATTTTTAAATTACAGGATGGTGTTGATGGAATCCTCAAAGCTGCTCACCAACGTGATATCAAAGTCATAGGCTGGACTTACTGCTACCTTAGAGATATTCCAACTGACGTTCGCAAATTTGTCGAACCAGCACTTTATGTCAGTAAAGACGGCGAGAAACTTGACGGCATGGCAGCCGACATTGAAGAAAATACTGCTCTTTGGGCAGTCAGAAGCTATACCGAAAAAATCAAAGCGCAAATCCCTTCTAACTATCCAATGATAGCAATTGTTTTCTCTCCAGAAATCAAAACTCTATACCCGTGGGAATATATGGCAAGCAACTGGGATGTTTTGATGCCAATGACATACTGGCATGGGCTCAAAAACCGCAATCACGATACCGTCTACAACTTTGTCAAAGACAGCATTATAGGACTTCGCAAATTAACCAAAAAAGACGATCTCAAAATTCATTTAATCACCGATGGTGATAGAACCAATAGTGAAGAAGTTAAAATCTCCCTACTCGTAGCCAAAGAACTTGGTGTCGGTGGAGTAAGTATCTATCCAGAGCATCTCGCTACTGATGCAATGCTAAAAGAGATGGGCAAGTAGAACTTTTCAAAACCCGACTAAACTTGTCTGTAATATCAATTAAACCAAAATAAACACTATTGGCAACCAAAGAATGTCCGATGTGCAATTCTCTAATCGACTCTAGCTTCTCTAACAATGGCGGCAAGTTAGGAATAGTCAAACCATGTCCAAGATTGGTTTTCAACCCAAGCTCTTGAGCAAATTTCATAGCGGCATCGATTCTCAATAGCTCATCTTGAACTGGCTTCACTAAATCATTGAAAGCAAGTGGCATTAAATCTCGAGCCAATAAATAATTTGCTCTATCTGCATGATATTGAATAAATAAGTTGGCATAGGTACCAGTATGAATTTCAACAAAAGCTGCTCCAATTTCTTTACTAGCAGCAATCTGCTCTTCAACAGGATCTACAAAAAAAGAGATCTTGGTTCCATTGTCCATAATTGGTTTTATAAACTCCGACAAAAATTCTTTTTGCGCAGTAAGATTGAGCCCGCCTTCAGTTGTTAGCTCCTGACGCTTCTCTGGGACTATTGTTGCCAACTTCGCTTCAGTAGTCAAACATATTTGGCGGATCTCTTCAGTTGCACCCATCTCAAAAGTCAAAGACAAACGAGATGATCTCAAATATTGATCAATCTCTTTAATATCCTGATCATTAATATGACGTCTATCCTCACGCAAGTGAGTAGTAATACCAGCAGCCTTAGTCATCTCCAAAAGCTTGACAGCCTCAAGCGGACTAGGCTCAACAGTTTGACGAGCCTGTCTTAGCGTAGCTATGTGATCGATATTAACGTGAAGTTCTTTCATAGGGATGATTATAGCAATAGAGAAGATATCTAATGATTAACAAGCACCCGGTGCTCACTCAACTCAATTGGATTATAAGTCGTGTCTCTTTCAATAGCTTCAAAACCCGCTCCTTGAATAAGATTGACAAGATTGTCTTCAGCAAGTGATCTTTTATTAGCACCCGCAGCCCGAGTAATTCTCTCTGCCTTGACTGTACCATCAAGATCATTAGCTCCAAAACTCAATGCAAGTTGTGCCATCTTCTCGCCAAGTTGAATCCAATAAGCCTTGATATTGTCAAAGTTGTCGAGCATGATTCTTGAAACTGCAATATTTTTGAGCTGATCGTAACCAGTCAAAGGTTTTACACCACGCTCAAGTAAATCATTACCTTCATAATGACAAGAAAGTGGAATAAAAGTTTGCCAGCCTCCGCTTGCGTCTTGCGCCTTACGTAAAATATCCAAATGCTCAACTCGTTCTTCAGCCTCTTCACCAATCCCTGCAAGCATTGTTGCGTTAGTCCTCAAACCCAATTGGTGAGCGACTTGGTGAATCTTAATCCACTCATCAGCGGGGATTTTATCCGGGCACATCTCGTCTCGCACCTGACGAGAAAATATCTCAGCCCCGCCACCAGGCATACTATCCAAGCCTGCTTCTATTAATGCTTCAAAAACTTCTTTATAAGAGGTCTTAGTAAACTTGGCAAAAAACTCTATTTCAACAGCAGTAAATGCTTTGACATGAATCCCTGGAACTTCTTTTTTGATAGCCCGAATCAAATCACTATAGTACTCAATCAAAGTCTTAGGATTCAAACCGCCAACTATATGAACTTCAGTTGCACCTTCAGCTCTTGCAATAGCAACTCTATCCAACGCCTCGCGGATAGTCATGGTATAAGCACCTTCTTCATTAGGTTTACGAGCAAAAGAACAAAAATCACACTCGCCAATACAGACATTGGTTGGATTAAGATGCAAATTAGTGTTCCACCAAACTTGAGTCATGCGTTTAACTGCAGTCGCTTCATCAAAACCACGAGCAATTGCTGTGTCATAAGCCTTACGCTCACGAACAAAGTTGCCCATGTGTCCGAGAAGAAAAAGCTCAGTAGAGTTAATTAATTGGACACCCTCGTCATAAGTCACTCTCTCTTGATTCACAATCTTGGTTGCAATCGGTGCAAAAGCATGACTAGAGTTGGCAAGCTCATTGATAAAAAAGCTCGAACTCGTCTGAATATCTTGATTGGTTTTGAGTGCCATCCATCGTAATGATATCACGGAGCCATCCTATAATTGCTTCGCTTCGCTTGCAATGACGATAAAATATAAACAGTGAAACTAGAACTGATACAAGACTGGACTGATTACAATAAATCATTACTTTGTAGCCACGATTACTACACCGATAACGGCAATAAGATTTATCAGCTTGATCATCCCTATCCCATTCCTAATCTATTAACCAATAGCCAAGCTCACGCATCTAGTCTTTTTGAAATTCTTCAAGCTAATATCCCAAACTATCCTCCTGATCATAAAATCACAATTCTTGATATCGGTTCCGGTCAAGGACTCTTTGCAAGAGAGCTATTAATCGCTGCCAAAGAATCTGGTTTACTAGATCGCATAGAAATTATAGTTAGTGACATCAGCGTGAAAGCACTTGAAGATATAGCTCAAAGCAAAATCCTAGATGAATTCACAGGACACTATCAGCTCATGGAACTTGATGCCTTTAATCCACCTACATCACTCAAAGATATTTCAATGATCACCATGAACTATGTCTATGACGCTCTTGAAATGCAGCCTCTGAGATACCAAGATGATCAATTCCAAAAGATGCAAGTTAAATTATTGAGACCAGTGGATTTAGAGCCTGGTCCTTTCCCATTACAAACACTAGTCATGGAAAGCCGCTGGCAAGACTATAAAGCCGAAAGCCCAAACGAAAAAAAATACTTCAAGCACCTCAATCAAGATCCTGAGCAACTCTACAGCTACCAAGCAATCGCCATAACAGAAAAACTGGCTAGCTTACTTGACGAACATGGTTTTATTTTTGTAGCAGAGATGCTCGAAGCCAAATCCCCTGATTTATGTTTTGATCTTTATGGTAATTGCTGTGCCCACGAAACTAATGAACTATTGATTATTAGAGCGATGGAGGCTCAAGGAATGGAAGCTCTGCTAGCAAAGGACTCTCAGTTGATGAGAATATTTTTCTTTCAAAATGCAGAAATCAAAGCAAGACTAAAAGATATCCTTTATAAGGAATTTAATGGAATAACAAGAACAGATAAATTTCTAAAGTCAATACAACAAAAAGAACTATAGCTGTTAAACCATACCTTATAGAGCAATAGGGTTTGAAAACTCTCTTCTCATAATCCGCATAACATGCTATGCTTACAAAAGTAAGTGGCTATCAACTCATCACATCAAGAATCCAACAATAGTCTGCTTAACGCTGAGCCAACTAAAGTCGATCTGAGTATTGAAAATAAGAGTGGCAACAATCTTAGACCACACAATTTTGATGAGTATATTGGTCAAAAAGAACTAATCAAAAGCCTCAAAATCTCAATAAGTGCAGCTAAGAAACGCAAAGACATCTCTAGTCTTGGACATTTGTTACTTTACGGCCCGCCAGGGCTTGGCAAAACCTCTCTAGCTTATTTACTTGCTAGTGAGCTTGGCACCGAAGCCAAGATTTTTTCAGCACCAGCACTTGAGCGCCCCAAAGATATTCTAGGGATATTAATGTCAGCCAATGATGGAGATGTGATTTTTATTGATGAGATTCATCGTCTTAATAAAATCACTGAGGAGCTTTTATATCCAGCGCTTGAGGATTATCAAATTGATATCGGTAGCGGCAAGGGCACTAGCTCACGTTTGATGCGCCTTGAAATTAACAAATTCATTTTGGTAGGAGCCACTACCAAACTAGGTTTCATCAGTGCGCCACTGAGAGATAGATTTATTCATATACACAGAATGGAATACTACTCCAAAGAGGAGCTTGCTCAAATTATTCAAACTAACGCCAAAACACTTGGGCTCAAGCTCGATGAGCCAGCAGCTCTGGTGATTGCAACGAGAAGTAGAGCAACACCGAGAATCGCCAACCGCCTACTAAGACTAGTGCGCGACTTTGCTGAACACAGTAACATCAGTGAAGTTAATCAAGAAACTTGTAACCAAGCTCTTAATTCCTATCGCATTGATCAAACTGGCTTAGACAATATGGACCGCAAGATACTTAGCTCCATGCTCAAACACTATAACGGCGGACCAGTGGGACTTGAAACGATTGCGGCGATTACTGGTGAAGACAAATCCACTATCGAGGATTACTATGAGCCTTTTTTGATTCAATCAGGGTTCTTACTCAGAACTCAACGCGGCAGAATGCTGACAGAGCAAGGCATCAAGTATTGCACTCACCAAAACGCTCGCAATGACGCCAATTCTACCGTATAATAAAAACATGAATCAAAAGCGCATCATCGTCGGCTGCTTAATTGGAATTTTGAGTTTTACTATAGTCTCTTGGATCAGTCCCAATAGTTGGAAAGGGGTCGAAGGGTTTTTACTTTCAACTCAATCATTGCTGAGAATATTGAACCCTTTTCAAAAAAGCAAGTACACTGTTTTTGAATTCACCGAAGACGAAAAAATAAACCTCGCCGACAAGACCGTTGCTCAACAAAAAGAACTCATCCTAAACCTAATTACCGAGCTATCAAGCAAAGGAGCTGAATCAGTAGACCTGGTAGTTTCTCAAAACAATGTTTATCAATTCAGTGACTCCGATTTAGAGCTTGCAATTGGCGGCACTGATACCATGTATCGCAGCCTCAGCAGTAAAGATATTGAAGAAGATATGGTAAGGGAAGAAGAGGCGAACCTCTGGTTAGATCAAAAACAATACAATATCAAAAAAAGACCAGTCAGTGACATCCTCAGAACTGACTTTGACAAAGAAGTTGTCAACCAACAAAAGATCATTATCCTTTCACCCAAAATAGAACTAAACAAAAACGGCTTAAGCCTAATCATCAACTATCTTTCAGACCGCTGGGTCAACTACGTACCACTCAATCCTTTTTTTAGTTTCACACTTCTTATTGCCGCTGGTATTTTTCTTACTGCTCTAATTTACTGGGCTAGAGTAATTAGTTTCATTGCAATCTCAGCGAGTTTATTAATACTTGGTCAAATTGGACTCTCGCTATTCAACACTCACCTAGAGATAGTGCCTCTACTGGTAGCCCTGACTAGCATCTTGATTGTCTCAAGTCTTTTTGATCTCAATCTTTTCAATTTTGAATTCCAAAATATTTTCAACAAAAAACTACCAATAAGCCCGCGAGCCAAAACCAGTGAAGATCCACAGAGAGTACCCGCAACACCGTTGGTCGAAACTAGTGACAACGTTAATCATAATCAAATCGCCGCAATCCAAGCTACTGTCTTTCGCCAACAGGAGCAATTACTGGAAGACATTGCCCTTAGTTTTCAAGAAAGAGCAGTCCCCTCTGTTGTCAGTATGCAAAAAAACATTGCCGATATCATTAGCTCAAACACAATGATAGCCAGTGACCCAGCTCAATTAAACTTGCTTCAAAATGATTTCAACCAGTTGGTTGAAGAAATTGATACCATACTTTTTGATCTAGTACCATTTAAATTCGAGGATGAAAGGGGACTAATTTGCCTACTAGAGATTTATGCAACTAAGCTCTATGGCCAA
This sequence comes from Cyanobacteriota bacterium, assembly GCA_027618255.1. Taxonomy (NCBI): domain Bacteria; kingdom Bacillati; phylum Cyanobacteriota; species Cyanobacteriota bacterium. Next base: position 13,659 of record JAQCFG010000003.1, on the reverse strand, counting down.
ACTGATCACAAAGTACATCTGATGATAGAGACTGAATTTAGCAAATTACGCCTCTCTTCAGATGAAAGAATCAATAGCTACAGAATCATCCAAAAGCTTGTAGAACTCATACTGGAAAACAACACGAGAAACTCTGAATCCAAGTTTATGATCAATCTACAACTTATGGTTGAAAACCACAACCTTGTTTGCAAAATCAACTATGAAGGTAAACCAGTCCGATCTGATAGCGCCAAATTAATTGACCTAAACAAAAGACAAGGCACTTTGACTAAAGCCAATATTAATTATGGAATTACAGAGCTTGCTGACCTTGCAGAAAATATAATTAACCGATTAGAATTTAGTTTTGAGGCTGCAAGCCTTGAATATGACACCTCGCCTAGAATCTTGCTCACTCGGGGTCAAGCCCACCGAGTTCCCTGAGCAAGATTCTTCACAACCTAAGATTGTGACCGGCTCGACGGCTTTCTTCGCTACGGATAAACTCCGTGAGCAAACTCCGTGAGCAAGCTCCCGAGTTTGCGCCTACGCTCAGAATCAAAAGCATCAACGAATCACTGTTTAGATGTTGTAATCGTCTTTTTTAGAAGGGTCTTTAATTGGCTCTGATTTTTTAGCTTCCTGTGTTTTAAGTTGCATATTTTCAATTTCTGCTCTTAACTCAGGATCATTGATTGACTCAACATCAATTGACTCAAGAGATTTGAAATCAAGCTTGAATTGAAAAATTCCTGTCATATACAATAAACTAACTAAAGCTCCCCAAAGCAAAGAAGCTTGCCAGATCTCTATGCTCATATCTTTGACAATATTAGCTGAAACAATAGAGTTCCAAAAATTTTGAATCATAAAACTTGGCAAAGCAATTAATACAGCGGCCGCTATGATCATGAGTAGTATTCCAAAAAAGTTAAGCTGGAAAAGTTTCACTATGTATATTTTACCAAATTCTTGAGAGAAATTAACATTTTATCCAAATTGGGCTATATAACAAAGCCTTCAGCTAACATATCCTTAAGATCAATGACGCCTAGAGCTTTTGAATCGTTGTCGACCACCACCAAACTTGAAATTCTATATTCTTTCATAATCTCCGCAGCTGTAATTGCCAGCGCCTCCGGACTTATTATTTTAGGGCTAGAGCACATAATGTCTTTGGCTTTTTTGTTAAAACTATCAGCACCATAATTAATTTGCGCCCTGCGCAAATCACCATCAGTAATAGTTCCAATGACTTTATTGGCTGGTGTAACAACAGTTGTAAAACCAAATTTTTTGCTATTGATTTCACGTAAAATAGCTTTCATATCAGCATCAGCTTCTACGCTGGGAATTGCTTCCTTGCGCATAATTTGTTCTACCTGAACAAAGCTTCTACCTAGAGATCCAAGTGGATGCGACTGCGCAAAATCCTCTTTCTTAAAATCACGACGCTTCATCAAAGCTACCGCCAGTGCATCGCCCATAACAAGCGCGACCGTAGTTGAAGAAGTAGGAGCTAAATCTAGCGGGCAAGCTTCTTTACTGATTGGTGTATGCAAAACGATATCTGCAAAACTAGCTAGTGAACTATCTTTGCCACCAGTAATTGCAATCAACGGCAAATTACGTTTTTTGATCGCTGGCAAAACCTTACGCAGCTCTTCTGTGTTACCACTAAAACTAAGAGCCAAAACCAAATCATCAGTCTTAAGCATTCCAAGATCGCCGTGTCCCATTTCAGCAGGGTGAACAAAAAACGATGGCGTTCCGGTACTAGCCAAAGTCGCAGCGATCTTGGCACCGATATGACCAGACTTGCCCATTCCAGTAACAACGACTCTGCCTTTGACTTTGAGCACCTCTTCGACAGCCTGCTCAAACTCACTACCTAGAGAATCGAGAACCTGATTAATTGAATCAAGCTCTATTTCAAAGACTTCTCGGGCGATATCAATCGAGCTCATCTTATTATTTGTACTTGTGTGCATATGCTAATTATAGCGTATTACATGGGAATATAACCACTAAGCCTTCAATGCCCTCAGAAAATACACAATATGGACTCAAAAATCGCTTGATTCTTTCAAGTATAGAAGAAGCTGGAGAGAATCTCTACACACTTAGACTCAATCACATCACAGGCAAAGAATTATTTTTGCATATCTGTTTTATCTCAGAAGAGATAGTGAGGTTTCATTATTCAAATAATGATGATTTTGATTTATATCATCCTAATACTCATCTTGAGTTTCAGAATTTTGAAGATCTAGAAATCAGAAGCAACTTGTCGCGTCGTAGCGATAGCGAAGACGGAATTCAAATTATTGAAACAAGCAAACTAGTAGTCAAAATCCATCCTGATCCTTTGCAAGTGCAAATTTTTAATCAAGCTGGCGATTTACTAAGCTCTGATGAACCAGGGCTTGGCTTCTGGTCAGGTCAACTTGATTATGATAAAACAGAGATTCGCTGCTACAAACAATACAAAACCGCACCCAATATTTATGGACTTGGCGATAAGACAGGCTCTCTCAACCGTTGGGGCAGACGTTTTCGCAACGCACCACTAGACGCGCTTGGTTATGATTCAGAGTTTACAGATCCACTTTACAAAGACATTCCGTTTTTTATTGAATTAAATCCCGATACCCAAAAAGCACATGGAATATTTTTTGACAACTTCAACCCTAAGTTTTTTGACTTTGGTCGTGAGCGCAAACCCTCTCCATATTATTACTTTGGAGCTGAAGGCGGCGATTTAAACTACTACTTTATCAATGGTCCACAAATAAAAGATATTGTTTCTAGATATTTAGAACTTACCGGCAAACCCAATCCTGTACCGAGTTTCACCTTTGGTTATTTAGCTTCGGGGATGTCGTATACAGAAAATCGTCATCCTGAGGAGGGTGAAACCCGACGTCAGGACCTCCCTGCTGCAACGCATTTACTAAATACTTTCAAGCGCTTCAAAGACAAAAACATCCCAGCTTCAGCCTTTCACCTTAGCTCCGGCTATATTCAAGACTCCAATGGACAAAGACAACAATTCATTTGGAACAAGGACAAATTCCCAGATCCTAAAGCCTTTGCCAAAGCAGCTAAAGAGCTTGGTGTCGAGCTTTGCGCCAATGTTAAACCAGTACTATTAACGACTCATCCACTTTATCAGGAAGCAATCAAGCTTGATTTATTCATTAATAGACCTGATAATTCAACTCTAGTAATTGACTATTGGGGTGGACCCGGATCAAGTTTGGATTTCCGCAAAACTCAAACTCAAACTTGGTGGAAAGAAAAACTCAAAAGCCAAATTCTTGATAACGGCATTTGTGGTATCTGGAATGACAATAATGAATATGAGATTTTTGAGCCACATCAAGCTCAGGGTCATGAAATGGAGATGTCAATCATCATGTCTCGATTAGCGCACGAAGCTTACCAAGAATGGGCAAAGGGAATAGGGAATAGGGAGATGGGACCTTGGATTTTGTCTAGAAGCGGCTACGCCGGCATTCAAAAATACGCCCAGACCTGGACTGGCGATAATAACTCTAGCTGGAAATCACTACAATACGACAACACCATCTTAGCTTCAATGGGGCTCTCTGGGCTGATTCACGCGGGCTGTGATATTGGTGGTTTCTGGGGAGAAACACCAGATAGTGAACTGTTACTAAGATGGATTCAAAACGGTATCTTCACTCCGCGCTTTTGTATTCACTCCTACAAAAATATTCCAACTGAACCCGACTTACATCAAGCTACTCACCCTGAGCATTTTAAAATCATCCAACGCTTTATGCAATTGCGCAACGAATTAATTCCCTATCTTGAACAAGAAAGCGTGAAAGCAAGCACACTAGGAATCCCAATCATGAGACCTACTGTCTATGATTTTCAAAATGAAGCAGAGACCTATAATCAAAGCTTTGAATATATCTTTGGTGATAAATTCTTTGTGGCTCCAATTTATGAACCAGGCGCCAAGACTCGTGAGTTTTATTTACCAGGCAAGGGCGTGACTTGGACTCATTATTTTAGTGCTGAGCAATATCAAGGTGGTCAGAAGATCACTCTTGACGTGAGCCTAGAGAATATACCAGTTTTTACTAGAAATTAAGCTCTAATTAGTGATATTCATGAATATCCGTGGTATCACCCTAGATATTCATGGATATCCAGTTTAACAGGGCCCTTAATTTACCCCAAAATCCATCCAAAAGTCTTTTCTTATGGGGGCCAAGACAGACTGGCAAAAGCTCTCTACTAAAAAAACAATATCTTAATTCAATTTATATAGATTTTCTGCAAACAAATACCTATATCAAATACCTTGAAAATCCACACCTGCTAAGAGAAGAACTACAATATCAACTTGATAAATCACTGCTTGATAAATCACAACCCATCATATTAGATGAAGTACAAAAAACTCCTGTAATCCTTGATGAGATTCACTGGCTAATTGAAAATTTAGATCTCAATTTTATTCTCTGTGGTTCCTCTGCACGCAAATTAAAAAGAGGACAAGCCAATTTACTTGGAGGAAGAGCTCTAAGATACGAGCTTTATGGTTTATGCATGCATGAACTTAAGCACAACTTTGATCTAAATTGATACCAATAGAATCACAGAAGATGGGATTGAGATTATTAACTATCAAAGTTTTATAGAACAAATGTGGCAGGGTAAACTATTTAACTAGCCATAAATTACTGTTCATGAGCTTACTCTAGCGGAATGGAATCACAAACATGCCCAGCAAAATTAGAAGTATAAGCCCATAAAGTATCAAAATATTTCTTCAAGTCTGAATAAATTTCTTTCAAACTATCTTTATTAATTTGCTCATCACCCTCTCCAAGTTTCTCTAACGCGCGCATTCTAGAAAATACTCCTGTCGCAATATTTTTCATCGTATGAGAATAAGTTTGAAAAAAATAATGATAAAGCTCATTAGGACTTTTGCTTGGTGAAGAAATTACTACATCGTCTGGAATTATTGCTAATATCTCTCCAACTTTCTTCGCCTCCAGTTCATCACCACTCCTCTGCAAACGCACTTGAAGCTCTGTTAATTCTCTCCTAGTTTTTTGACCAGTATTAATTCCGAAATTACCATCAGGGTGGGGAGTATTGTCTTGTCTAGAAATACTTGTCATAATATCTAGAATAATAGCAAACACGTGAAGTAAACAGCTCATACTGTCATTTTTTATAACTTAAATAGACTTCCTGCGTAAGTCACTATTATCTCCACTGGCGGAACACATGCTCCGCATGGTTCCGACCTTTTTTGTGTCGACATCTCTAGCAAAACAGAGTTTTGCAGGATGTCTATTTATTCTACTATAATAACACCATGCAATTCTATGTTAAACCATAAAAATACATGGTATAATTATAGTATGGCTTCTAAAAAACGCCTACTTGAATTACCTCAACAAGCTCATTTTTTTCTCTTTGGGCCAAGACAAGTCGGTAAAAGTACATTAATCAAACATAGTTTTTGCAAAGAAAGTTCTGCATACTACAACCTATTGCTTGAAAAAGAATATACCAGGTTAGTTGCTCACCCAGAACTACTAGCCGAGGAAGTTCGTCAACTTGATCCTCAAATTAGCCATGTAATTATTGATGAAGTACAAAGAATCCCAGCCTTGCTTAATGAAGTTCATAACTTAATTGAAAACTTGGATAGGCAGATTTATTTTGTACTTAGCGGCTCTTCAGCTCGCAAACTCAAACGTGGGCAAGCTAACATGCTTGGTGGTAGAGCCTGGACTCGTCGCCTCTACCCACTTAGTTATAGTGAACTTGGTGAGGATTTTGACCTTGGGCGCGCCTTGCGCTTTGGAACTCTTCCTGCTATTTACCTTAACGATGATGAAGCAGCTCAAGAAATGCTTCAATCATATGTTGAGACTTACCTAACAGAAGAAATCAAAGCTGAAGCAATCGTCCGCAACATGGGAGCTTTCACACGCTTCTTGAGACTTGCAGCTAGTGAAAGTGGTAACTTACTTAATTACTCAAATATCGCCAGGGAAGCAGCTACCAGTAATCAAAGCATTAAAGAATATTTTCAGGTGCTAGAAGACACGCTTATTGGCAGCTTCTTAAAACCCTACAATAAGTCTACTCGCAAGCGCCTCGTCAAACATCCCAAATTCTATTTGTTTGACAATGGCGTGCGTAACGCCTTACTCAACAACCTTAGCGATGACATTATTCCAGCAACATATACTTATGGTGTTGTTTTTGAACATTTTATTATCAATGAAATAATCAAACTCAATCGTTATTACAAAAAAAACTGGGATCTTAGTTTTTATCGCAGTTCCAATGATACAGAAGTCGATCTAATTATAGAAAAGCCTGACGGTCACACCCTCGCCATTGAAATCAAATCAAGTGAAAACCCAAGCAAAGCAGATTTGCGTGGTTTATTTTCCTTTCAAGAAATTAATCAAGATTCAGAATTAATCTGTGTCTCAAGAGCAGCTCGCGCCAAAGAACTTGGAGAGATTACTGTTTATCCTTGGAGAGATTTTCTGGATAAGCTTTTTAGTTGATGTCTTCATCTATTGGTCTAATAGCAGTTCTATCCATAAGATTAATCAAAAAAGATCTTACTTTATCACGCACATTAAGAGTTGTTTTAGCAGCTAAGCGTGAGTTTCGATAAACGTCAGCAAGGTAAGATTTTAATTCTTTTAGTTCTTCTGTTGGTGTCATACCCTTAACAAAACTCGAGAACTTTTTCATGAAGTCTACTAAACTAAGCTTTGTCCAGTTTGCAGCACAAGCTGCTTGAGAGCAATCTAAAGCACTATGCACCATAATTTCTGTCCATGCGTCAGAGGTTCTTCTATCCATACCTGGCGCAACAGCAGCAAAGGTCAGAGGCAAATCAATTTGTTTTGCAAATGCTGAATCGATAGCCTGTTTTCGAACTTGCCGCGCTAACTCTAACTGATTAATGGGGGGGGGGTATTACTTTGTTCAGGAATACTTGTCATAATAAAGAACAATAATAGCAAATTTAGAATTATGCCACAAATGTCATTATTCATGCGTAAATAATGCCATTTGTGGCATAATATACGCATGAAACGTGACATCCTAGCCAAATTGCAGGAATGGAAGCAAAAAGCCAAACGCAAGCCCTTAATTCTTCAAGGGGCCAGGCAAATTGGTAAAACCTATAGCCTGATAGATTTCGCCAAGAATAATTTTGCTCACTATACTTACATCAACTTTGAAGAACAAAAAGAACTTAGGACAATTTTTGATGACAATATAAATCCTCAAACTATAATCCAAAGACTTTCAATTAGTCTTGAGCATAATATCTCTGAGCAAGATCTAATTATTTTTGATGAAGTACAAGAATGCCCTCGCGCTCTTACCAGCCTCAAGTATTTTTGTGAGCAAAAGCCCAATCAAGCGGTGATCTCCGCTGGTTCCTTGCTTGGAGTCAAGCTTAACGAGCTTTCATACCCTGTTGGTAAGGTAGATCACATTGAAATGTACCCTATGAATTTCACTGAGTTCTTGCAAGCCTTAAATAAAAACATTCTGCTTGAAGCATTAGAAGAAGGAATAAGCCAAGAACAAATCTATCCTGAACTACACCAGAAACTCTGGAACTTAGTCAAGCTTTACTTTATCACTGGTGGCTTGCCAGAAGTCGTGCTTGAGTTTATAAAACACCAAGATCAATTAGCAACAGCGTTTGAGCAAGTGAGATACAAACAACAAGATCTCATTACTGATTACTTGGGTGACATGGCAAAACATGCAGGTAAAGAAAACGCTGTCCACTTACAAAGACTCTGGAATAATATCGGTGAGCAGCTCTCTCAATCACAAACAGCTAACGCCAATAAATTCAAATTCAAGTCAGCCATTCCCGAAAAAAATAGATATTCAAGATTAATTTCTAGCATAGACTGGCTTGAAGCAGCCGGCCTCATTATCAAAATCCCAATCCTTGACCATATCGCTCTTCCCCTTAAATCAAATCTCAAAGCAAGCTCGTTTAAATTATTTGTTTTTGATATTGGTCTATTAGGAGCAATGATTGATCTTGCCCCCAAAACAATTTATGACTATGATTATGGAACTTACAAAGGATTTTTCGCCGAGAACTATGTCGCGCAAGCACTTGTCCAAAGCCTCTGTAACAATAAGCCTATTTTCTCATGGCAAGAAGCCCAAAAAGAACTTGAGTTTGTGCTTGATCTTGACGGAGAAATTACTCCAATAGAAGTCAAAGCTGGACAAGTAACCAAAGCCAAAAGTATATATTTATTTAGAGAGCAATATCACAATAAAATCAATACTATTGTCAGTGGACAAAACCTTAATATCGATCACAGAACTAATGTTTATAAGATACCTTTGTATCTTGCAGGAAGACTTACAGAGATTGTTTCAAAAAAGCATCCTAAGTAATTTCTTCATCAACCTGTCTAATACCAGATCTGTTCATAATATCGATTAGCAAAGTTCTTACTTTATCCCTCATAAACATCCCTGCTGCTGCTTTAGAATATTGAGAAGCTACTTTTGATTAAAATTCGTGCGGCGTATTACCTTGTCCAACACTTGTCATACAAATAATACTAGCAAAAATATCCTCTAATTACCTGAAAAACCAATGGGCATAACAGTAATGCAGGTAAAACATGCGAATAGAACACCGGCTAGATCAATACAACTTAGCACAACTCTTTGATCTCATCATAATTGGTGGGGGGATTAATGGAGCTGGTGCGGCCCGTGACGCAGCAGAGCGAGGGCTCACAACTCTGTTAATCGACAAGAATGATTTTGGTTCTGGTTGTAGCGCTCATTCCACTCGCTTAATTCATGGTGGTCTTCGCTATCTTGAACAACTTGAGTTTAATTTGGTTTATGAAAGCTTGCAGGAACGTGAAATTTTATTACAAAACTATCCTCATCTGGTAAACCCAATCGGTCTTTTGGTTCCAGCCTACAAAAAAAGCAAATATAGCCTAAGTAAACTCAAACTTGGCATGATGTTTTATGACTTACTTTCTGCAGGTAAAAGTCTACTACCTTACCAAACTGTCAGCAAAGAACAAATGGCAAGTCTCAAGCTTGATATCAAACAACAGGGCCTCAAGGGTGCTGTGTTCTATCATGACGGGCAAGTACCATTTGTGGAAAGACTAGTACTTGAAAATATCAGAACGGCTCAAGAGCTAGGAGCTATCTGCCTCAATCACTGTCAGCTAACGGATATTCAGTGCAGCAAAGTCAATGATAATTATCAAGCAAGCTCGATTAAATTCAAAGATATGCTCAATGGCAAAAAACCATACACCGTCTATGGCAAAAACATTATCAATATGACCGGACCATGGCTAGACGAAGATCATGAATGGCTCAAAACCAATGAAGGTTTTAGACTTAGTCACAGTCCAGCTAAACGCATTGGCGGCACCAAGGGATCACATATTCTAGTCAAATCCTTTGCTGGAGCACCTGCCAAATTTGGAATCTATAATGAAGCCAAAGCAGATGGTAGACCCTTCTTTATTCTTCCCTATAAAATCGGTATGAATGAAGATCTTTATTTAATTGGCACCACCGATATTTTTCTTGGAGCACATGACAATCTTGACAATCTAAAAATCTCAGCAGAAGAAGTCCAATATCTTCTCAACGAAGTTAATGACTTATTTCCCAATGCAAATCTCAGCTCAAAATCAATCACCAATAGCTTTTGTGGAGTGAGACCGCTGCCCCTAAGCAAAACAGGCAAAGAAGGCAAGGTTAGTCGCAAACATTCAATAATCAACCATGGTAAAAAAGATCATATCTCAAATTACTACTCAGTAGTAGGAGGCAAAATCACAACCTTCCGCAATCTTGCAAAAGAAGTAGTAGACAAACTAACCAAAAACAAGTGTCACACAGACCAAAGTAAAACAACTGGCTGCAAATATCCACCGAACTTAAGTTTTTATGACTATGTACAAAATATTTTAGCTGATTATAGTTCAAGGTATGAGATGGAAGCTCATACTATCTTGCATTTGTTAATGCTCTACGGCACTAACACGCCTGAGCTACTTGATCTTTGCCTCAAAAATCCTCTACTCAAAAACAAAATCTCACCAGACTATGAAGATATTGAAGCGCAAATAGTTTATGCAATTCGCAACGAATCAGCCTATACCCTTGAAGATATTCTCAAAAGACGCTTAACAATTGGCTTAAGTAGCGATAAGATAGAGAAGTCAGTGATTCAAACTATCAGCCACTATCTTAGTCAAGAATTTGAATTGATGGCAAGAACAAGAGACAATGTGACTAAAGAACTTCTGACCAAGGGTTATTAATGGATTATGTGTTAACTATTGATGAGGGGACGACAAGCACTCGGGCATTATTAATTGACGCCCAAGGTAAAATCCTTGACATTGTCCAAAAAGAAATCACACAGTACTATCCTCAACCTGGTTGGGTAGAACATGACGCTTCAGAAATTTGGGACAAGACTTTAGCTTGCTGCCGTGAGTTAATTAAACAAAACCTAGACGCTTGTAAAATCAACAAAGATTCTATCAAATCTATAGCAATCACTAATCAAAGAGAAACGACCGTGGTCTGGGACCCACGCTCAGGGAAACCTGTCCACAAGGCTATTGTATGGCAATGTCGCAGGACTAGTGACAGATGCAAAGAACTTAGCAAAACCAAAATCGGCAATATTGATTTTACCGATTATATCAAAGCCAAGACAGGGTTGATTCCAGATGCTTATTTTTCTGCGACTAAATTAGAATGGATTTTAAATAATCGTCAAACTAACGCAGAAGCTGGACAAAGCTGTCCCCTCTTGTTTGGAACTATAGACACTTGGTTGCTATGGAATTTAACTTTGGGCAGAGCCCACCTCACAGAACCAAGCAATGCATCCCGCACCATGCTCTATGATATTAACGAAAACAAATGGGATGAAGAAATTCTCAAAACGCTCAAGATAGATAAATTAATGCTTCCAGATGTCATTGACTCTAATGGCAATTTTAATTCAAGCCCATTGTTTCAAGACTTGCTTGATCAAGAGCTGCCAATCAAAGCCGTTCTAGGAGACCAACAAGCTGCGCTCTATGCCTATGACAACCAAGCCAAATGCACTTATGGTACAGGGACTTTTGTGATGATTCCCTACAGGAAGGGGCTAGCAAAAATGGGAGACACTGCTCAAAGCAAATCTCGCATTGGTAACGAACGCGACTCCATGTCATTCTCACTAGCAACCAATAATGACGGCTTACTCAAAAGTGCAGCTTACAAAACAGAAACAGCTCAAGCCTTTGCGCTTGAAGGCAGTATTTTTATTGGCGGCTCTATTGTCCAGTGGCTCCGAGACGAACTGCAATTCATCGAAAAATCAGCAGATATCGAAGCACTAGCTAATGAAGTCTCAGACAATGGTGGCGTTTATTTAATTCCAGCACTAGCTGGTCTAGGTGCACCTTTCTGGAAGGGAGATGCCAGAGGCACTATTTTTGGAATTACTCGCGGCAGCAACAAAGCCCATATCGCTAGAGCCGCCATTGAATCTATCGCTTATAGAGTCAGGGATATTTTTGAAGCTCTTGACCCAGAGCTGCGCAAGTCAATCACCCAGCTCAATGTAGATGGTGGTGCTAGTCTCAATGATACTCTCATGCAGTTTCAAGCTGATCTCTTGCAAATCCCCATTCAAAGATATACAGAAACCGAAATGACAGCTCTTGGAGTTGCCAAGATGACTGGTGAGATTGAACTAGAGCTTAAGGCAGACAAGGTTTTTGAGCCAGGACCTAACCTAGATGCTCAGTATCAAGTTTGGAAAAACTATTTAAGCAAATTGCTATAATTAGTCCATGTCCAGCCAAGCAAGCCTCTTTTACGTTGAAGCTCAAGATTTTGAGCCACTAGCTTACAAACTAAGACCTGGTTCTCTTGATGAACTAGTTGGTTCAATCAAAAACAATCCTGGCTTTATTAATTGGCTTGAATCGGGAGTAAAACAATCAGCTATTTTTTGGGGACCACCTGGCACCGGCAAAACCTCTATCGCCCAGCTTGCTGCCAAATATACCCGAAGAGAATTTATCAAACTACAGGCCTTTAATTCCGGCGTCAAAGATCTTCGAGAAATTATTGCAAGAGCAGAAAAAATCCCAAACTCAATAGTGCTCTTTGTCGATGAAATTCATAGCTTCAATAAAACTCAACAAGATATTTTACTTAATGCAATTGAACGCGGGATTTTGATTTTGATTGGAGCAACCACAGAGAATCCTGCTGTTAGTATCAACAAGGCTCTTTTAAGCAGATCACTTTGTTTTGAACTAAGACCGCATCAATACTACGATCTAGAGAAGTTGATAGCCAGAGGACTTGCAATCAGTGACGCGAGCATGGATGATGACGCTAAGAACTATTTAATCAAATCAAGTTTTGGTGATGCGCGTCATATGCTTACCAATCTTGAGCTCCTGCTCAACAATTCCAAAACTATAGACTTGCAACTTTGCAAAGACAATATCAGTACCAAGTTTTTTTCTGGTGATCCCAATACTTATTATGACTGCATTTCAGCCTTACAAAAATCACTTCGTGGTAGCGATGTTGACGCCTCGCTTTACTGGCTAGCTAGGCTCTTGCACGCTGGTGCTGATCTTGAAGCAGTTTGTCGTAGAATAATTGTCACAGCAGCTGAAGACGTTGGTATCGCCGACCCGCAAGCACTCGTGATAGCAAACGCAGCTTATCAAGTAGCAATGAAACTAGGAATGCCAGAAGCGCGCATCCCGCTCTCACAAGCAATTGTTTATATCGCGCAGGCGCCCAAATCCAACTGGGCTTACAAAGCCTTGGACAAAGCGCTCAATGATTGCTCCAACCACCCGCCATATCCAGTACCAAAGCACTTACGCAACCTAGCAGTCAAAGACTGTCCAGCTAAATCTAATAATGATAGACATCCTGCAAAACAAAGTTTTGCTAGTGATGTCGACAAAAAAAAGGTCGGAACGGTGCAAAGCACTAGTTCCGCTAATGAAAGTGAGATGGGCTTTCGCAAAAAGTCAAATGTCAAAGTCAATCCTGTAACTCAATACAAATACCCACATGATTATCCAGGCAAGCATGTTGAACAGCAGTATCTACCAGATGAATTAGTTAATAAAAAATATTATAAAGAGGATTAGAGTGCGAGTCCTAATAAAAGAGAGGCTGCCGTAAATCTTGACTCTTTATTAGCCCCGCCAATTGTTATACCATGGTCAATAGACTCATTTTCAAAGGCTCTCATTCCAGCTTCAAGTCTTTTTGTAAAAGCTCCTAGCTCATCTTGCGTTACAGAGACGGAACCAAGGCCAACTAGTTTAATTTCAACCAGACCTGTATCAGCAAAAACTCTTGCTTGACCAGCTTGACCAGCAGCAATATCAGAAGGAATAACTTGTGCCTCTACGTTAAATGCTAGTACAGAAGGCTTTTGGGCCTTACCAGTCCCATTGGCAGCATCGCCATTATCAATTCCACCTGTACCAACTCTATTTATTTCCATAAAAATTCTCTTCTCCTCCTATATAAAGCAAATAGAAGTTAAGAATTGACAAACGAAAGCCCCTA